>NZ_JBFBKR010000029.1:0-44250 GCF_040686575.1 Arthrobacter sp. NPDC080073 | reverse complement strand
AGCTAAGACCCACAGCGCCGATGGTACTGCACCCGGGAGGGTGTGGGAGAGTAGGACACCGCCGGACAACCATTCACGGCCAGGCCCCGACACACACGTCGGGGCCTGACCCATTTAACAACACGAACCGCACCGGACCCCCTGCCTCCACCCGCTGCCCACCAGAAGTGAGCCGGCGTCCCGCCGAAACCGGCATATGTGAGCCGGCGTCCCGCCGAGCCCGGCATAAGTGAGCGGGCGTCCGGCCAGGACCCTGCATATGTGAGCGGGCGTCCGGCCAGGACCCTGCATATGTGAGCGGGCGTTTAGCCGGAGAAGAAGTCGGAGAGCTCGGCGATGAGCTTGTCCGGTGCGCGGATCACTCCGTCGTGGCCGTGGCCGGGCAGGATGGTGTAGCTCGATCCGGACAGGACGTCGTGGATCTGGCCACACGCCACACCGAAGTAGGCGGGGCTTTTCTCCCCGACCACAATGAGCGTCTCCAACGGCAGCTCAAGGAACGGTTCTGCCGGCATGTCCGCGGCAATGACTGCCTTGATTTCGCGCACCCCGGCCTGCATGAGCTCACGCATCTGCTTGCCCATGGGAGTGCCCGAGGTCAGCTTGGTGACAAGCGTCAGCATGGACAGCGGCATCCGCGCGAAGGCACCCTCCGTTTCGACGCCCTTCACGAGCACAGCGAGCCCACGGTCAAAGTCTCCAGCCGCCGTCGCGCGCTCGTATTCGCTCGTCCACTCTGCCTTCACGCTGTGGTTGACGGAGACTGCGGGGTCGTAGACCGCCAGGCGTTCCACCGGCAGCGTGCGTGCCGCGTGCAGGGCCACTGCGCCTCCGAAGCTGTGGCCGAAGACATCGGTGCTGGCCGTGTGCTTCATGACCTCGGAAAGATCCCGGATGTCGACGTCGAGGGTGTAGTCCTCGGGCTGGGGCGATGATCCTCCACGGCCGCGGCGGTTGAAGGTGTGGACCGGGCGGCCAAGGGCGGCACTGAGTTTCTGGGCAAACTTGGAATAGTCCGCGGCGGTCACCATGGAGGCGGGCACGACGACGACGCCTGAGCCGCCAGCGGCAAGCTCACCGCCCGTCGTGAACAGCTCGAGGGTTCCGCCGTCGGCCGTTGTGATCTTCTCGCGCGTCATGCTTCGAGCCTAACCGAGCCGCAGGGTTCCGTCAGTCCTTGAAATAGCTGGAAAGGTCCAGCACAAGTTCCTTCACCGCGGCAGGAATGGATCCGTGGAAGCCTTTTGGCGATACCACGAGCGAGCTTCCGGGGACAGCTGCGTAGAGCCGCTCCGCCGTGACCTTGTAGTATTCGGGGCTTTTGCTGCCCACCATGAACCGCGTGCTTCGGGGGAGTACGGAGAAGTCCCGGGGGCGCGCAGATTCGTCGTAGGCGGCTTTGAGTTCGGCTACGCCGGTTGGCATGAGTCCCCTGAGGACCTTGTTGACCTTCGTGTGCGAAACAAGGGCCATGAGTCCGGCCAGGATGGGCTCCGGGATTCGCGCCAGGGCGGTGCCAGGCTGCATGCCCCTTTTCATCCTTGCCATGGCACGCCCCACATGTCCGCTATCCACGGATTGGGCAAAGCCGTCCAGCCAGCCCGTGTCCACGCTTCCGTCGATGTTCACGGCGGCGTCGTACACAGCAAGTTTGTCCGGCTCGTAGCGTGTTCCCGCAAACTCCTGAACGGCGTTAAGTGCCACGGATCCGCCAAGGCTGTGGCCAAGGAGGTTCCTGGCGCCTGTGGCGTCCATGATGCTGCGGACGTCCGCAATCTCCGTGGCCATGGAGTAGTTTGCGGGTAGTTCCGTCGAGCTGCCGCGACCCCTGCGGTCGTACACGTCGACCGCCCAGCCCTCGCCGAGTCCCTTGGACAACGCCATGGAAAAAGGCCGGTAGATGAGCGCGGTCAGGAATGCGCCGCCAATGAGCACCACACGGCGCTCTCCCGGGGCGTCCACCGTGCCGTAACTGTACAAGGCGAGCTTGCCGCCGTCGGGCGTCGGGACCTCACGTTCTCTCACCGCTTCATCCTAGGGGGAAGGCGCCTTCGCCGTCCCTTGGGCCAGGTAGCGGGCGATTCTAACCGCGAGCTGCTTCCCCGGCCGGAGGGGACCCTCGTGGAACTGCAGCGGGACTACCGCGAAGTCCACCAACGGGATGGTATCGGCAAGCTGCCGACCTGTTTCGGCAAAGTACGCCGGACTCCACCCGCCACTGAGCATCAGGGTTGGCGTTTGCAACTCCGCATAGTCTTGGATATGCGAGTCGGCGTCGATGATCGCGCGCATCTCCAACACCGCCGTAGGCAGCAGTTCCCTCATCTCGGATCCCAACCTCGTCTTGGCCGAGAGGATGCTGATCATCCGCAGCGCCCCGAGCGGCAAATAGGAAATCGGGCCCGCCGTGCCCAGCCCCTGGACCAAATGCGCCCAAGCGTTGTCGAGCTGGCCCGCGGTGACGGCCTCTTCCAATTGCGGCCGCCAGCGCCCGTTCAAGTTGCCGGAGAGGGAAACTGCGGCGTCGTAGGTGACGAGTCGGGAAATGGGTGCGCGCAGCGCCGCTTGGAGCGCGACGAATCCGCCATAGCTGTGCCCCACAACGTCGGTGGACCCGCTCGCGTCCATTACGGAAATCAAGTCGCTCGTCTCCGTCGCGGCGGAGTAGTCCGGCGGCTGCGGTGCCGATCGGCCGCGGCCGCGGCGGTTGTAGGAATGCACCGGCCGGCCAAGCAGGACACTCAGGTTCCGGGCAAATGGCCAGTAAAGGGAATCGGTCACCAAGGTGCCGTGAACAAGGACGACGCCGGGCTCCTCCGCAGCGCTCGAAGCGCCGGGAATGGACGCCCCGGCAACCGGCCGGAAGGAGTGCACCTCGAGGTGGCCGCCGTCGTCGTCCGTTTCAACTGTCCATGTCTCCACAGCCCGAGTCTATGTTGCCGCAGGGGCGGGAGGGGAAGATAGGGAACTCTAAGGAATCCCCGGTAAACTTGTGGATTGTGACTTCCGCAAACACCCCATCCCCGCACACCGCCGAGCCCGCCGACGCCAGCGAGCAGATGCGCATCCGCATGGAAAAGCGCAGCAAGCTGATTGAGCGCGGCACCGAGGCCTACCCGGTGGGTGTTGAGCGGACCCATTCCCTTGCAGAGATCCGCGAGAAGTACGCCCATCTCCAGGCCGACGAAACCACCGGCGACATCGTGGGCGTCACTGGCCGCGTCGTGTTCGTGCGCAACACTGGCAAGCTCTGCTTCGCCACCCTCCAGGAGGGCGGCGTAGACGGGAAGGGCGTGCGCCTGCAGGCGATGCTTAGCCTGGCGAACGTCGGCGAGGAAACCCTCGCCGACTGGAAAGCGCTGGTAGACCTCGGAGACCACGTGTTCATCAAGGGCGAAGTCATTTCCTCCAGGCGTGGCGAGCTGTCCGTCATGGCCGACTCGTGGTCCATGGCCTCCAAGGCTTTGCGCCCGCTGCCTGTCCTGCACGCCGAACTGAATGAGGAAACGCGTGTCAGGCAGCGCTATGTGGACCTCATGGTCCGCGACGAAGCCCGGGAAATGGTCTACACCCGCGCAGCGATTACGCGCTCGGTTCGAGACACCCTGGACCGCCGCGGCTATGTGGAGGTGGAGACCCCTATCCTGCAGCTCGTCCACGGCGGTGCCACGGCCCGCCCGTTCGAGACCCACATGAATGCCTTCGACCAGAAGATGACGCTGCGTATCGCCACCGAGCTCTTCCTCAAGCGCGCCGTGGTGGGCGGAATCGACCGCGTCTACGACATGGGCCGCGTCTTCCGCAACGAAGGCGTCGACTCCACCCACAGCCCCGAATTCACTACGTTGGAGTGCTACGAGGCGTGGGCGGACCAGTTCGTCATGGCCGAGCGCATGAAGGAAATCATCCTGAACGTCGCCGACGTCGTCGGCACCCGCACCATCCAGACTGGCGCCGGAGAGATCGACCTCGACGGCGAATGGGCCTGGGTTGCCGTCTACCCGGGCCTCTCTGAGGCAATCGGCGAAGAGATCACCCCGGACACCACGGTGGCTGAACTGCAGGCGATTGCCGCCAAGCACGAGGTCAAGGTGGATCCCAAGTGGGACGCCGAAAAGCTTGTAGTTGAACTGTTCGGCGAGATCGTCGAACCCACCCTGCTCAACCCGACCTTTGTCTACAACTACCCTCCCTCCGCGCAGCCCCTTGCCCGCCCGCATCGGGAGGACGACCGCCTGATCGAGGCCTGGGACCTCATCATTGGCGGCATGGAACGCGGCACGGCCTTCTCCGAGCTGATCGACCCCGTTATCCAGCGCGAACGCCTTACGGAGCAGTCGCGCCGTTCGGCCGCCGGCGATGTCGAAGCCATGCATCTGGATGAAGACTTCCTGCGCGCCCTTGAGTACGGTGCTCCGCCCATGGGAGGCATCGGCCTAGGCATCGACCGCTTGGTCATGCTGTTCACTGGAGCTGGCATCCGGGAAACCATCCTGTTCCCACTCCTCAAGCCCGAAGGGCACTGATCATGGAATACATTGCTGTTCTTGCACCGTCCGTCGTTGTCGGACTGCTCTTTTGGTTTGCCATGAAGGCTATCTTCAACGCGGACAAATCAGAGCGCCAAGCAGAGGCCCGCGCCCAGGAAGAAGCCGGATTCGGAATTGCCAAGCCGGCGGCCGATGGCTCAAAGCCAGCCAAATAGCTCTTTCCCGGGACGCTCCCGAAGATTTAATAGCTCCTTTGAGGATGCCTTTGCCCGAGCCTTTGCCCGAGCCTTTGACTGGGCCTTTGACTGGGCCTTTGACTGGGTGCCCTGCGCTGGACGATAATCTTTAATTAGTAGTCTAGCTATTCTGCATATCCGACCCCTCCAAAAGAGAGTCTTTTCATGGCACAGAAAGTCAAAATTATCCTCGTTGACGACCTGGATGAGGGCTCTGCGGATGAAACTGTCCGCTTTGGCCTTGATGGAGTCAGTTACGAAATGGACCTGTCCAGTGCCAACGCTGCGAAGCTGCGGGACGCTCTTGGGCCATTTGTAGCTAAGGCGCGCAAGACGTCGACCGGCCGTGCAACGCGTAGCCGCGTTGCCGCAGGGAGAAACCAAGACTCCGCACAGATCCGCCAATGGGCGCGCGAGAACGGTTATACCGTAAACAGCCGTGGCCGCATTCAGGCCGAAATTCAGGAAGCCTACCAGAAGGCCAATTCCTGACACCAAGTATCAATGCCCCGGCCCCTGCGGCCGGGGTATTGTCATTTAACCGCACGGTTCGCCCCGGATAACGATCTGGTTTGGCAGGGTGCCTCCACTATTCCTCCGAAGGCTTGGAGTCGGCTGGGCATATCCGGCAGACAGTCACCACGTTGCCGGGAAGAACGACGGCGGCCAGCCGGCTCGTGGGGGGTGCCGGCGGAAGCGTGGGGTGATCGTGGAAGCCAAGGGTGCGGGTCTCCGCGGTGATCCCTGGGGCCAAGGACGAGTTGAGTCAACCTATTCCCGGTGCGGCCATGTTTCCCCTGTGGCGAACACGCCCCAAAATTCCAGCGTTGCCACGTAGCATCAAAGTACGTCGTAGCTAGGAGTGTGGCGAAATGTTTGAGAGATTTACGGACCGTGCCCGTCGCGTTGTTGTGCTTGCCCAAGAAGAGGCACGCATGCTCAACCACAACTACATCGGTACCGAGCACATCCTCTTGGGTCTGATCCACGAGGGTGAAGGCGTTGCCGCCAAGGCGCTTGAGTCCCTGAGCATTTCGCTCGATGGCGTCCGCGAGCAGGTACAGGAGATCATCGGCCAGGGCCAGCAAGCCCCGTCCGGTCACATCCCGTTCACCCCGCGCGCCAAGAAGGTGCTTGAGCTTTCGCTCCGCGAAGCCCTGCAGCTCGGCCACAACTACATCGGTACCGAGCACATCCTGCTCGGCCTCATCCGCGAGGGTGAAGGCGTTGCCGCGCAGGTCCTTGTCAAGCTCGGCGCCGACCTCAACCGCGTCCGCCAGCAGGTCATCCAGCTGCTTTCCGGATACCAGGGCAAGGAAACTGCGGGTACGGGCTCGGGACCGGGCCAACAGGAAGGCACTCCGGCCGGTTCGGTGGTGCTGGACCAGTTCGGCCGCAACCTTACCCAGGCTGCACGGGAAAACAAGCTTGATCCTGTGATCGGCCGCGAGCTGGAGATGGAACGCGTCATGCAGGTCCTCTCCCGCCGGACCAAGAACAACCCCGTGCTGATCGGCGAGCCCGGCGTCGGCAAGACCGCCGTCGTCGAGGGCCTCGCCCAGGCGATTGTCCGCGGAGACGTGCCCGAGACCATCAAGGACAAGCAGCTCTACACGCTTGACCTCGGTTCCCTTGTGGCCGGTTCCCGGTACCGTGGTGACTTTGAAGAGCGCCTGAAGAAGGTCCTCAAGGAAATCCGGACCCGCGGCGACATCATCCTCTTCATCGACGAGATCCACACGCTCGTGGGTGCCGGCGCTGCAGAGGGTGCCATCGATGCCGCGTCCATCCTCAAGCCGATGCTGGCCCGTGGTGAACTCCAGACCATTGGGGCCACCACCCTGGACGAGTACCGCAAGCACATTGAGAAGGACGCCGCGTTGGAGCGCCGCTTCCAGCCGATCCAGGTCAAGGAGCCTTCCGTCGCGCACGCGATCGAGATCCTCAAGGGCCTGCGTGACCGTTACGAGGCGCACCACCGGGTGACCATCACCGACGGTGCCCTTGCCTCTGCCGCAACGCTGGCCGAACGCTACATCTCGGACCGCTTCCTGCCGGACAAGGCGATCGACCTGATCGACGAAGCCGGCGCACGTCTGCGCATCCGCCGCATGACGGCTCCGCCGGAGCTCAAGGCCATGGATGAGCGCATCGCCGAAGTGAAGATGGAGAAGGAATCGGCCATCGACGCCCAGGACTTCGAAGGTGCGGCCTCGCTGCGCGACAAGGAGCAGAAGCTCATTGCCGAGCGTGCCGAGAAGGAACGCAGCTGGAAGTCCGGCGGCATGGACGATATTTCCGAGGTAGACGAGGAGCTGATTGCCGAAGTTCTCGCGAACTCCACCGGCATCCCGGTCTTCAAACTCACCGAGGAAGAATCCAGCCGCCTGCTCAAGATGGAAGAGGAGCTGCACAAGCGCGTCGTCGGCCAGGACGAGGCCATCCGTGCCCTCTCCCAGGCGATCCGCCGCACACGTGCAGGCCTGAAGGACCCCAAGCGTCCCGGTGGCTCCTTCATCTTCGCCGGCCCCACCGGCGTCGGCAAGACCGAGCTCGCCAAGGCCCTGGCGGAATTCCTGTTCGGTGAAGAGGATGCCCTCATCACGCTGGACATGTCCGAGTACTCCGAGAAGCACACGGTTTCGCGGCTCTTCGGTGCCCCTCCGGGCTATGTCGGCTACGAAGAGGGCGGACAGCTGACCGAGAAGGTCCGCCGTCGTCCGTTCTCCGTGGTGCTGTTCGATGAAGTGGAGAAGGCCCACGCCGATCTCTTCAACTCGCTGCTGCAGATCCTGGAAGACGGCCGCCTGACCGACTCCCAAGGCCGCGTGGTGGACTTCAAGAACACGGTGATCATCATGACCACCAACCTGGGCACCCGCGACATTTCCAAGAGCGTGGCGACCGGCTTCCAGTCCGGCACGGACACCACCACCGGGTACAACCGGATGCGGGCGCGGGTCACCGAGGAGCTCAAGCAGCACTTCCGCCCCGAGTTCCTCAACCGTGTTGACGACGTCGTGGTGTTCCCGCAGCTCACGCAGGACGAGATCATCGAGATTGTGGACCTGTTCGTCACGCGCCTCGAAAGCCGCCTCAAGGACAAGGACATGGGCATCGAGCTCACCACGGCCGCCAAGGTCCTCCTGGCGACCCGGGGCTACGATCCCGCGATGGGGGCCCGACCGCTGCGCCGCACCATCCAGCGCGAGATCGAGGACCAGCTCTCCGAGAAGATACTCTTCGGCGAGCTGCACACCGGTGACATCGTGGTGGTGGATGTGGACGGCGAAGGCGACGACGCCAAGTTCACCTTTGCCGGCAACGCCAAGCCGCGTATCCCGGAAATCGCTCCGAGCGCCTAGGTTCCGCTTCCGCCAAGTTCCGAGTCAAAGGCCCCGCCCGCTCCCGAAAGGAGAGGGCGGGGTTTTTGCGTTCCCCATGTTCGTCATATCTGAAATATATGCTTCACTCTCAGTGAATCTTTTGTGATCTGGGGCACATTGCGTGTTGAATCAGGGCATGGATTCGAATGCCTCAGAGACCCCGAGCACACAACCCGAAACTCCCTTCCACGATCTCGACCACTACCTGGCCATCCCCCGGGTCGGCGGCCTGGCTCTCAGCACGGACGGAAGCCGCCTGGTTACTACGGTTTCCACCCTCAACGCAAAGGGCACTGAGTACGTCACTGCCCTTTGGGAGCTTGATCCTGCGGGAAGGAAGCACGCCCGCCGCATCACACGCAGCGCCAAGGGAGAAACCGGCGCCGTGTTTGCTGCCAACGGTGACCTCTACTTCACCTCAGCCCGCCCCGATCCGGACAGCCCCGAAGCGGATCCCGTGAGCGCGTTGTGGCTCCTGCCTGCCGACGGCGGTGAGGCCCGGGTGGTGCATTCCCGCGCGGGCGGAATCGGGGGTGTTATGACCGCGTCAGCCGCGGATGCAACCTTCGTGACGGCATCGGTCCTTGCCGGTTCCACCGATGAGGAAAATGACGAGGAGCGGCGCAAGAGCCGCAAGGACAACAAAGTAGCGGCCATTCTGCATACCGGCTACCCGGTCCGTTACTGGGACGCGGATCTGGGGCCGGCCCAGCCCAGGCTGTTCGCCGTGGAAAGCGGAGATGCGGCTGAGTCCGGCAAGCCGGCGACCGTCGATGCTACCGCACCCCTGAAGCTGCGCAATCTGACGCCCGACGTCGGCGGCAACCTCCGCAACACCCATGCGGTGGTCAGCCCGGACGGCAAGACAATCTATACGAGCATGGCCAAGCCCCTCGCGAAGGCTGACACGCGATTCGTGCTCGCCGCCGTCGATGTCGCTACCGGTTCGGTCAAGGTGCTCCTTGACCATGAGGGGATGAGCTATTTCCCGGGCCCGGTCAGCCCTGACAACAAGACGCTCTCGGTCGTCAGCGAAAGCGACAGTACCCCCCGGCAGGCGCCCCAGGTCAAACTCCACCTCCTGAACGTCGGGGCGGGAGAAACCCTTGATCTCGAGCCGCTGGCGCCCGCTTGGGACCGCTGGGGCAGCCCCGCGGCCTGGCTTCCGGACGGGCGCTCGCTCCTCGTCACAGCCGACGACGACGGCGCGACGCCGGTCTTCCGGGTCGCCGTCGCGGACGGTTCGGTCACCCGGGTGACGCAGGATGCGGCCGCGTACACCGACGTCGTGGTTTCCCCGGACGGGCTGAGTGCGTTTGCGCTGCGGAGCTCCTACGAATTCCCGGCGGAAGCGGTCCGGATCGAGCTCGCCTCGGGTGACGTCGAGCGGCTCCCAGCACCCGCTGATCGCCCCAGGACCAAAGGCTCGTTGGAACGGGTGGAGACGATCGCTGCTGATGGCGCGAGGGTCCCGGCTTACCTCGCGCTCCCGGAAGGCGCGTCCGAGGCGAACCCGGCGCCCTTGCTGTTGTGGATCCACGGCGGCCCGCTGGGCTCGTGGAATGCTTGGACCTGGCGATGGAATCCATGGCTGCTAGTGTCGAAGGGGTACGCCGTGCTTCTGCCTGACCCGGCACTGTCCACCGGGTACGGCCAGCAATTCATCCAGCGCGGCTGGGGCGAATGGGGCAAGGCGCCGTTTACGGACCTCATGTCCATCACCGACGCAGTGGTCCAGCGGCCCGACATCGACCAGACGCGGACAGCCGCCATGGGCGGGTCGTTCGGCGGATACATGGCCAACTGGATGGCCGGGCAAACGGACCGTTTCAAGGCGATCGTGACGCATGCAAGTTTGTGGGCCATGGACCAGTTCGGGCCTACAACGGACGCTTCGCAGTATTGGCTCAAGGAAATGACCCCGGAGATGGCGCTGGACAACTCGCCCCATCGCCACGTTGCGAAAATCAAAACCCCCATGCTGGTGATCCACGGTGACAAGGACTATCGGGTGCCGATCGGCGAGGGCCTGAGGCTTTGGTACGAACTTCTTTCCAGTTCCGGGCTGCCCGCCGATGAGAACGGCGAGACCCAGCACCGCTTCCTGTACTTCCCTGACGAGAACCATTGGATCCTGCAGCCGCAGCACGCCAAGGTCTGGTACGGCGTCGTGGAGCACTTCCTGGCCAAGCAGGTACTTGGACGGGAGGTTCCTGTTCCCGAGGACCTGGGGCTTTAGGCGCCATTCGCCTCGTAAGATTGGGGCTGTGACTTCGACGTTCAGTATCCGCCCTGCCCGCACCAGCGATGTTTCCGCGATCAAAAGGCTCGTAGCGCCGCTGGCAGAGCAGCGAATCCTGATGGCCAAAGAGACCGTGGCCTACTACGAGAGCCTTCAGGAGTTCCGGATTGCCGAATCGTCCGACGGCGAGGTGATCGGTTGCGGCGCCTTGCACGTCATGTGGGAGGATCTGGCCGAGGTGCGCACTTTGGCGGCGGACGACAATTGGCGGGGCAAGGGCGTGGGCCACGTCCTTGTCCAGCAACTCCTGGAGGACGCCCGCGCGTTGGGCGTTGCGCGGGTCTTCTGCCTGACGTTCGAGGTGGACTTCTTCAGGCGCCACGGATTCGAAGTCATGGCAGACCAGTCCGCCGTCGACCCCCAGGTCTATTCGGAATTGCTGCGTTCCCATGACGAAGGCGTGGCCGAGTTCCTCGATCTGGCCCGGGTGAAGCCCAATACCCTGGGCAATACCCGCATGATCAAGGTTCTTTAGCTCCGGTTTCTTCTCCTCGTTCCCGGATGTTTGATCCACAAGTCTTTACGTATATCAACTTGATGGATAAACTATTCGCGGCTCGGTTGCGGCGAGCCAACCATACTGTGGAGGCGAGAAATGAAGTACCACGTTATGTTTCCGGACTTTTCAGGTTTCCAGATCGAGCTGCCGGGTCCTGGCTCCACGCCGGAGTCGCGCAAGCGGGGAACGGGGGGTTGCATGCGGTCCGCGTGCACGGATCCCTGGCCCGACTCGATGGCCAAGGACGCAACAGCCCAGGACTTCAGCGTCGGTCGTTTGGCAGTGGGCGGGCCGCCGCACTGACCAGGCGCATACCGGAAGGGTTTTCAGGAGGGACAGCCGTTGGGGCTGTCCCTCCTGCGTTTCCGGTTCCGGACTTTCCACGTAGGGGCCGTTCCCCTACCATGCCCGGGGCGCTGGTAGTAGGGTCAAATCACCTACCAGCAACGCCCCAGGAGCGCGCCATGAAAAAGCTCATCAACGATCCCCGCTCGGTGGTGGACGAGTCCGTCGAGGGGTTCGGCATGGCCCATGCCGATCTCGTGGACGTCCATACGGACCCCATCTTCGTCGTTCGAAAAGGAGCGCCCGTAGCCGGCAAAGTGGCGCTTGTGTCGGGAGGGGGGAGCGGCCATGAGCCGCTTCACGCCGGCTTTGTGGGGCACGGAATGCTCGACGCCGCCGTGCCGGGTGCCGTCTTCACCTCGCCCACGCCGGACCAGATCATTCCGGCCACCGCGGCAGTCGATTCCGGGGCCGGCGTCATACACATCGTGAAGAACTACACCGGTGACGTGCTGAACTTCGAGACCGCGGCAGAGATGGCACAAGCTGAAGGAATCAGTGTCCGCTCGGTTCTCGTCAACGACGACGTCGCTGTGGAAGATTCGCTGTATACGGCAGGACGTCGCGGCGTGGGCGGCACGGTGCTGGTCGAAAAGATTGCCGGCGCCGCGGCCGAGCGTGGGGATTCCCTGGAGGCTGTCGCCGGCGTAGCGGAAGGAGTTGTCCGCAACGTGCGCACGATGGGCGTTGCCTTGTCCGGCTCCATCGTGCCGCATGCCGGGGTACCCAGTTTCGAACTTGCTGACGACGAAATTGAAATCGGCATAGGCATTCACGGTGAACCCGGCAGGCACCGGATAGCCATGGAGGGCGCCGACGCCATCACGCGCCGCCTCTTGGACCCGGTGCTGGAGGACCTCGGGATCAAGGCCGGTGAAGAAGTGCTGCTCTTCGTTAACGGCATGGGAGGTACGCCCCTCAGTGAGCTGTACATTGTCTACCGCCGGGCGGCCCAGATCCTCGCTGAAAGAGGAGCCAAAGTGGAACGCTCACTGGTGGGCAACTACGTCACATCGCTTGAGATGCAGGGCTGCTCCATCTCGGTGCTGCGGCTCGACGACGAACTGACCACACTCTGGGACGCGCCCGTCCACACTGCAGCCTTGCGTTGGGGGATGTGACAGTGGGCCTGGGGGTCGAATGGGCGGTCCAATGGTTGACACTTTCCGCCCGCCTCATGTCTGAGCATCGGGAGGAATTGATTGCCTTGGACCGTGCCATTGGCGACTCGGACCACGGCGAAAACATGGACCGGGGATTCCAAGCCGTCATGGAGAAACTTGCCCAGACTCCACCGGAGACACCCGGTGCAGCCCTGAAGCTTGCCGCGATGGCCCTGATGGCCAAGGTGGGCGGGGCAGCAGGACCGTTGTATGGAACGGCATATCTTCGGGCAGCCACCGCCCTGGGGGAAATCGCGGACGTTGATGCAGCGGCGCTCGCCGGAGCATTGACTGCGGCGCGGGACGGAATTGTTGCCAGGGGCAAGGCGGAGCTGGGCGACAAAACCATGGTGGATGCCTGGTCTCCGGCTGTGGAGGCGGCGGACGAGGTCCTGGTGGCGGGTGGAGATGCTGTCGCCGTGCTGGCTGCGGCGGCCGAGGCTGCCGAGGTCGGGGCCGTCACGACTGATCCGTTGATAGCCCGCAAGGGTCGCGCCAGTTACCTCGGTGAGCGCAGCGCCGGTCACCGCGATCCCGGGGCTGCATCTTCTGCCCTGTTGTTGCGCGCAGCTGCTACCGCCGCGGGATTCCCCGATGGGGCCGCTGAATGACGGTGGGTTTGGTGGTGGTCTCGCATAGCCGGAAGATCGCGGAAGGTGCGGTGGAATTGGCCGCGCAGATGGCCCCCGATGTGCGGTTCTACGCCGTCGGCGGCACGGATGACGGCCGGATTGGCACGGACCTGGAGAAAACGATCGCCGCGTTCGAGGCGGGACTCGGGGAGGCTGCAGGGGATGGCGTGGTGGTCCTGACGGATCTTGGTTCCGCGGTCATGACGGCAGAATCAGCGGCCGAGTTCTGCAGCGAGCCGGACAAAGTCCTCCTTGCTGATGCTCCCCTGGTGGAGGGCCTCGTTGCCGCCGCGGTGGCCACCCAGGGTGGCGCCTTGGCGGCCGCAGCGAAGGCCGCCGCGGAGGCGGTTCGATTTGGTCCGGAGCGGGCTTTTGATGGCGCCGCGCCGGCTGAAACCCCAGGCAGGGGCGAACCTGCGGAAAGCGGCGAGTTCGAGCTCATCAACCCCATGGGAATGCACGCCAGGCCTGCGGCGAAAATTGCGGGCGGACTCGCCGGCCTGGATGTCGAGGCAACCGTAAACGGCGTCGATGGCACATCCATCATGGAACTCATGAGCCTCGCAGTGGGCAAGGGCGGCAAGCTCAGAGTCGAGGCTTGGGGGAAAGATTCATCGAAAGCCGTGGACTACGTCAGGCGGCTGGTTGAAGAGGGATTCGGCGAGATCTGACTCGGCGTTTTGACGCCACACGGGGCTCTTGGGGTTCAGGCCTGCCGCAGGCCGTGGGCATCGAGCAAGAGGCTTGCCGTGATGGTGGTCTGGCACTGATCGCCCCACGGTTTGGCGCTTATGGGTGTAAAGCTCAATGTCCTGGCCGGCAATGCCCCGCCGTTCGTGCCCGTGCCAGTCACTTCCGCATCGATGGGCGAGGCCGTTAGCGTTCCCATGTTCAGGTAGCCGTAGCGGGTGCCGTCCGGTGACGTGACGGCCGAGCATGACCCCTCGGGTTCCGGTCCGCAGGATTGAGGTACCGACGCGCTGCCCGGCCGCAAATCCAGGTCGGCCTCGCGGCATTTCCCGTCTTGGCATGCCTTCAAATGGACGGTTTTGATCGTTGGCGCGTATTCTGCCGTGATTGTCAGGGACACTACGGGGGCTATCGCAATTGCCGGACAAGCGGTGACTTGAGGTTCGCATCCCGACCAGAGCGCCGCCGTCGTGGTCAATGCAATGGCGGCCCATAACCTGCGCATACTTGAGAATAATCCCGGCGCCGGGGCCCGAAACGCCGATGCCCACAACTGGCAGGTACATCGTTACCGACATCTGCGGATCGTTGCGGCTCCGCGACCTCAAGACAGGGCTGGGCAGGGCTTCGGCCGGCCGCAAAGAATAGGGTTCTTTGCATGACTCAACCCTCGGATGTGCATGCCACCCGCGCTGCCTACAACGCGGTAGCTGCCGACTACGCTGAACTCCTGCGCAACGAACTCGACACCAAACCCTTTGACCGGGCCATGCTTGGCACTTTTGCCGAGCTCGTGGACGCTTCTGGAAGCGGGACCGTTGCCGACATTGGTTGCGGGCCCGGACGGATTACGGCGCACCTGGATTCCCTCGGCCTGGCGGCTTTCGGCATCGACCTCTCGCCGGAGATGGTGGCAGTAGCGCGCAAGGACCACCCCGGACTGCGGTTTTATGAAGGATCGATGGAGGCCCTGGAGCTGGCAGACGGCACCTTGGGTGGCGTCGTCGCTTGGTATTCGATCATCCATACGCCGCCGGCCCGTTTGCCGGGGGTGTTTGCCGAATTCCACAGGACGCTCCGGGACGGCGGCTTGCTGCTGCTCGCCTTTCAGGCGGGCGATGAACCCAGGCACTTGGACTTCGCCTATGGCCACGAGATCGACCTCGATGCCTACCGCTTGCCGCCTGAACGCATCACGGAACTCCTCCTTCAGGCCGGCCTTGTTGTCGAAGCGCAGCTTCTCCGCGAGCCGGACGGCAGGTACGAGAAAACCCGGCAGGCCTACCTTCTGGCCCGCAAGCCAACTCGCAAGCCAACGCGCAAGCCGGCCACGTCGTGAAGGAAGCGCCGTAGCGGAACCAGCGCAACGGAATCCTAGGCCGGGAGCCGCAGTCCGCCGTCGTGCATCTCGGCCAAGCCGTCCCGCAGGAGCCCCTCGAGGGCCCGTTCCAGCTGCTCCGGGACTGAATTCAAGCGGTGCAGGGCAGCTAGCGGGACGGCCGTGCCATCGGCGGCGAAACCGAGATCGGCCGCGGGGCGCTCGAACAGTTCAGGTGCTACCGGCGATTCGGCCACGCGCAATACGGCCATGACGGCGCCCCGCAGCTGCCGGTCTGTGCCGTGCCATGCCTGGCCTTTGGGCGTGTACGTCGGCGGCGGCTCACCTGCGGCCAGCCACGCGCACGAATCGCGCACAGGGCACTCCGTGCATTTGGGGGAACGGGCGGTGCACACCAGCGCTCCGAGTTCCATGACGGACGCGTTCCAGCGGACGGAGAGCTTGACGTCGTCGGGCATGAGCGATTCGGCGAGACGCATCTCAGACGCGGTGAGCGACGGCGCCGGCAGCGCAAGTCCCGAAACGAGCCGGGCATGCACCCGGCGGATGTTCGTGTCCACCACGGTTTCGCGGCGCCCGAACGCAAAAGCAGCCACGGCCGCGGCCGTATAGTCGCCGACGCCCGGAAGGCTCAACAGCGATGCGTGCGTGTCCGGCACCTTGCCGCCATGCTGTTCCACGATCGCGACGGCGGCCGCGTGGAGCCTGAGCGCGCGGCGGGGATAACCGAGCCTGCCCCAATGTCGCACGGCCTCGCCCGAGGGTTGCTTTGCGAGATCCGCAGGTTCCGGCCAGCGTTCCATCCAGTCTTCCCATACGGGGAGGACGCGAACTACCGGAGTCTGCTGCAGCATCACTTCGCTGACCAGGATTCCCCACGGGCTGCAGTCCGGTGATCTCCACGGCAATGCACGGGCCACCTCGGAGAACCAGCGGTCCATGGACTGGTGCAGGTCCGTGAGGTGATGGGTGCCGGCAAGTTCAGCGGCGCCTGGCAGTGACATGGAGATCCTTGCTGCGGTTCGTGGCGGGCCCTGTTGGCGGCCGATTCCTGCCCTCCACTGTAGTGGAGGCGCCCGGGAATGACGTAGGTCATACTGGCCCCGATCAGGCCTCGGCGGCGTGGTGCGGCGCCATCCGGGCCCTGGGTTGCCTAGCCTAGAAGCATGGTCAACAAGGGCAATCAACCGCCGAGGGCGCGCACGTCGCCGTCGGCAAAAAGCCCTGCCCGGACCGGAGGCGCAAACCATTCGGCGAGTGGGGTCCGGCCCCAAAGGCGACGAACAAGCCCTGCCGTCTACCGGCGTCGGAGGCTGGTTGTCTTCGGTGCCCTCCTGGTGGTCCTGGCGATGATCGTGGCCGGGGTCGTCGCCATGAGTTCATCCCTTGCAAGCAAGGCTGATCCCGGCGCATCCAAGACCCAGGCAGTCGGAGCCGCTCCTGCGGGCCCGACCCCGTCGACGGGTCCCATCGTGGCCACCACAACGCCCACGCCCACCCCGGTGTGCGACCTCAATCTGGTGACAGTAACGGCGTCCACCGACCAGCCTGCCTATGCGGCCGGGCAGAACCCCGTGCTGAGCATGAAGATCACCAACGGCGGAGCAGCACCGTGCCAGGTCAATGTCGGGACCTCCCAGATGGAGTTCCTGGTGATGAGCGGCGACGACCGGATCTTCTCCTCCAAGGACTGCCAAGCGAAGGGCGATGACCTCGTGAAGCAGATCGATCCGGGCAAGAGCGAGACCGCCAACTTTCCGTGGCAACGCAACCGGACGACGGAGGGCTGTGGCGTAATCTCGGCCAAGCCAGCCACTGGTACATACACTTTCAAGGCCGTACTGGGAAACAAGGCGAGCACCAAAGCCGTCTTCCAGCTGGGTTAGAGGAACCTGTCCAGGAGGCTGGCTTCGGCCATCCGGCTGAGCCCTTCGCGGACGGTCCGGGCACGCTGGTCGCCGATGCCGTCCACGGTCATGAGATCGTCGATAGTGGCGGCCATGAGGTGCTGGAGGCCACCGAAGTGCTCCACCAAACGGTCGGCCACGGCCCTCGGCACCGACTTCAGCCCGGACAAGAGGCGGTAACCGCGCGGCTGCACACCGGCGTCGAGCACGTCCATGCCCCCTGCGAACCCGATGATCCCGGCGATCTTGCCCAGATCGATCAGCTCCGCCGGGCCAAGATCCAGAAGGGCCTGTACCGCGCCGTCGATGTCCTCGGGCGAGGCGTCGGCGCCGGCGTAGTCGCGGATGATCACGTCGCTGCCCGGGCCGCGGCCGGTGGTGAGCTCCTCCAGCTGCAGCGACAGCAACCTGCCGTCCTCACCCAGCTCCAGGACGTACTGTGCGATTTCCTCGGCAATCCGCCGGACCATTTCCTGGCGCTGGAGGGTGACAGCCACATCCCGGACGGTCACCATGGCTTCGATTTCGAGGGCCGACAGGGCACTGGTGACCTGGTCCAGGCGGGCGCTGTAGCGTTCGAGGGTTGCGAGAGCCTGGTTGGCGCGGGCGAGGACTTTCTCCGAGCCCTCCAGCACGTGCCGCAGGCCGTTGACGTAGAGGGCGATGATCTGCATGGACTGGCTGACCGAAATCACCGGCACTCCGGTCTGGATGGCCACGCGCTCGGCCGTCCTGTGACGCGTTCCTGATTCCTGGGTCTCGATGCTGGAGTCCGGCACAAGTTGTACTGCGGCACGAAGGATGTTCCCGGCGTCCTTGTCGCAGATGATGGCACCATCCATCTTCGCGAGCTCACGGAGCCTCGTGGGGGAGAAATCGATGCCGATTTCAAAGCCGCCGGAGCAGATGGACTCGATGGTCCGGTCCGTTCCCAGCACAATGAGGGCGCCAGTGCGCCCACGGAGGATGCGTTCCAGGCCGTCGCGTAGCGGCGTTCCGGGGGCCACCCTGCCCAGAGTCGCCTTGAGCGATTCTTCGGGGCTCCGAGCCATAGGTGTTCCCTTCAAAGGTGCAGGCAGGCATGCCCGCGAGTATGCCGGTTTTCAGCAGTGAGTCGACGGGATCAAAATGCCAGGTTTCCCGCAAGCTCAATGATAGAGGTATAGACCGGCAAGAACCGCACAGGCAAGCCTTAAAGTGCCCCAAAGGAGGTTGTGTGGCGGGCGCTTCGAAACGCGTTCGACGGCGGCCGCCGGACCGCCACTTTCAGTTCGGTCCCCGGGACCCTCAGTTCGGTCCCCGGACCTTAGCGAGCCGTACGAAGGCGCGCGAGTCGCTCAAGGTCGCGTCGCACACTCTGCAGCGCGGCTTCCCGGGCCGCGGCCCTGCCGGTGTCCGGATGCGTTTGCCGCGCAGGAGCGTGGGTTCCACCTGTGCCGGCGTCCGGACGGTGTCCTTGCTGGTTCACAGCGCGGCTCCCCGCGGGGGAGGGGCCGAAGGGGTCGTAGAACAAGTCATTCCCTGGTTTCATTGATGCCCTGTTTCTTTCATGCCATCGTCGGCTGGTCGGGTGTTTTCCTGGCGGATGGCTCCAATCCGGGCTGGACATGTCCGCCATTGATTCAAACTATCGGGAGGTGATTTCGGAGGTTTGTGCACTTCGTTTCGATCCTGTTAAGCGCTGGCGTTGGGACGCTGCCCCCGGCGTTGTCCCGGGCTGCGATAAACTTGTTGTCTTGGCTGGCGCGCAAATCGTGCCGCTCCCTGAGTTGGCCCCCGGCCGGCGCAGGGCCCGTATCCAGCCTCCATTCCACGTTCGGCCCGTCGTTCCAGTGCGGGCAACGCCCAGATCGCAGCGAAAGTAGCACCGTGTCCCAAGAAGTCCTGAGCCCCGCCCGAGTCCAGGAAATTCACCACGAGGCCTCCCGGCGTCGGACTTTCGCGGTCATTTCGCACCCTGACGCCGGCAAGTCCACGCTTACGGAAGCCCTTGCCCTGCACGCAAAGGTCATCGGCACCGCCGGTGCGTCGAGCGGCAAGGCCAATCGCAAGGAAACTGTTTCCGACTGGATGCAGATGGAAAAGGACCGCGGTATTTCCATCAGCTCCGCGGCATTGCAGTTCTCCTACCGGGACACCGTGATCAACCTGTTGGACACCCCGGGCCACGCCGATTTCTCCGAGGACACCTACCGCGTCCTGGCCGCCGTCGACTGCGCGGTGATGCTGGTGGACGCCGCCAAGGGCCTGGAAACGCAGACCATGAAGCTCTTCGAGGTCTGCAAGCAGCGGAACCTGCCCATCATCACGGTCATCAACAAATGGGACCGCCCGGGCCTGGATGCCCTCGCGCTGATGGACGAGATCACGGAACGCACCGGACTCCAGCCCATGCCCTTGACATGGGCCGTGGGGATTTCGGGCGACTTCCGCGGAGTCTGGGACCTGCGCAACGACCGCTTCGCACGGTTCGCGCGCAACAATGCCGGCGCCAACATCGCCATCACCGAGTACTTCACTCCGGAAGAGGCAGCCGAAGCGCAGGGCAACGACTGGAGCAACGCGGTCGACGAAGCCGGACTGGTCATCGAATCCAACCTCGAATTCAACGTGGAAAGCTTCCATGCTGGAACGGCAACGCCCATCCTCTTCAGCTCGGCGGCCTTGAACTTCGGCGTCAAGGAGATCCTGGATGCCCTGGTGGACTTCGCGCCTCCGGCCGCACCCCGCCCGGACGTCGACGGCGAGCCGCGTTCCGTTGACGCTCCCTTCGCCGGGTTCGTCTTCAAGGTCCAGGCCGGCATGAACAAGGCCCACCGCGACCACGTTGCGTTCATCCGCGTGTGTTCCGGCGTCTTTGAGCGCGGCATGGTGGTCACGCAGACACGCACCGGAAAGTCCTTCGCCACCAAGTACGCCCAGCAGGTGTTTGGGCGCGAACGCGAAGTCATCGACGAGGCCTACCCGGGCGACGTCGTCGGCTTGGTCAACGCGTCCTCACTCCGCGTAGGGGACAGCTTGTTCCTGGACGAACCGGTGGAGTTCCCGGCCATTCCGCTTTTCGCGCCCGAGCATTTCCAGGTGGCCAGGTCCCAGGACCCCAGCCGCTTCAAGCAGTTCCGCCGCGGCATCGAGCAGCTTGAGCACGAAGGCGTCATCCAGGTGCTCCGTTCCGATGTCCGGGGCGACCAGGCGCCCGTGCTCGCGGCCGTAGGTCCCATGCAGTTCGAAGTAGTGGAGGACCGCATGGCCCACGACTTCAACGCCCCGATGCGCTTGGAGCGCCTCCCGTACTCGATGGCGAGGATCTCGACGGCGGAGGCCATGCCCGCGCTCGCCAACGTCCCTGGCGCCGAGGTGCTGCTGCGGTCCGACGGCGAATACCTCGCGTTGTTCAACGATGTCTGGGCCCTGCGCCGGATCGAGAAGAACCACCCGAAGCTGACGCTGGTCCCGATCGGCACGCACAACCCGGCGAAATAGTCCCCCAAAGGCGAAGTAATCCCCTGGACATGCCCCTCGTTCGAGCTGAGGGCTGGACATAATCCTGTTATGTCCAATCCTTGGTTCGAACAGGGGGCATGTCCGGTGGTGGACCAACACTCCGGGCCCTACCGGCCGCTAGGTGATCAGCAACTCCAGGGCCTCGGCCAGGTGTGCCACTTCGCGGACCGAGAAACCCTCCGGGACAGGTCCCGGTCCGTTGGGGCTGGCGGGCACCACGGCGTGGGTGAAACCAAGCCGCTGGGCCTCGTGGATGCGCTGGTTGATTCCGGGAACGGGACGGACCTCCCCGGCCAGGCCAACTTCGCCGAATGCAATGAGCCGCTGGGGCAGGGCTTTGCGTGCCTTTGCCGAGGCCACGGCAAGCGCCACCGCCAGGTCGGTGGCCGGTTCGCTCAATTTCACGCCTCCGACAGTCGCCACATAGGAGTCGTCCTTGTGCAGGATGCAGCCGGCCCGCTGTTGGAGCACGGCCAGGAGCATGGCGACTCGCGAGCTGTCCAGGCCGCTCGTCGCCCTGCGCGGCTGTGAACTGGCACTTTCCGCCAGGAGCGACTGCACTTCGGCCAGCAGCGGGCGCCGGCCCTCCATGGTCACGGTGATGCAGGTGCCGGACACCGGCTCGCGTGTCCGCGACACAAAAAGGCCGCTGGGATCGGCGAGGCCCTCGATGCCGGCTTCGTTCAGGTCGAAACAGCCGACGTCGTCCGTGGCCCCGTAGCGGTTCTTGACCGCCCGCAACAAGCGGAGCCGGGAATGGCGCTCGCCTTCGAACTGGCACACAACGTCCACCAGGTGCTCCAAAAGACGCGGACCTGCGATGGAGCCGTCCTTCGTCACGTGGCCAACCAGCAGGGTGGTCATGTTGCGGCGCTTTGCGGCGGCGATGATGGACGCCGCGACCTCCCGGACCTGTGAAACCCCTCCAGCGCTACCCTCGACATCCGCGCTGCTGAGGGTCTGTACCGAGTCCACAATCAGCAGCTTCGGCTCGAGCTTCTCCACTTGCCCCAGCGCCTGCCCGAGGTCCGTTTCCGCCGAGAGATAGAGGGTATGCGCGACCGCGTCAATCCGTTCCGCGCGGAGCTTGACCTGGGCCGCCGATTCCTCGCCCGTGACGTACAGGACGTCCTGCCCCGTGCGGGCGAACTTCGCAGCGACGTCCAGCAGGAGGGTGGATTTTCCGACGCCGGGTTCCCCCGCGAGCAGGATCACCGCGCCGGGAACCAGCCCTCCGCCCAGGACACGGTCCAGTTCGTCGACGCCGGTGGGCAGGAACGCGGCTGTGGTGCCGTCTACCTCGGCAATCCGGCGGGCCGGCTCCAAAACCGTTGTTGCCGCCGTCGTACGCGCGACTGTGGCACCGCTTTCCTCCACGGTGCCCCACGCCTGGCACTCACCGCAGCGCCCCACCCACTTGACCGTGGTCCACCCGCATTCGGCACATTTGTACGCGGGTGTCTTGGAAGTGCGTGAGGTCTTGGAAGCCATGCGTACAAGGCTAGTGGAGGGGTGGGACGGTCAGGTGCGGCTCACTGCAAGGGAGGAAGCACGTCGCGGGCTTCCCGGGGGTCCATGCCCGCGGCTTCGAGCAGGTCCACCATGAGCGGCCGGAAGAGCATCACCACTGTTTCGCCCTCGAGCTTCTGGACATGCAGCATTTTGGGGTGCAGCCGGGTGGCAATGTCGGTCAGGTCCTGCCGCGCACCGCGCAGGTGGGCGCGTCGGGCGCCGTCGTGCACTTCCGCGAGGCCGAGCGACAGTTCCTCGACGGCTGCGGAAGTGTCCCGCAAGACCTCCGAGATGCTGTCCGTCGCTTCGTCCGTCAAGGCTGCATGGTTGATGGCGCTCGTGAGCCTCCGCGCGAACACCCGGCCGTTGCGAAGGGCGAGGTCGATGGAATCCAGTGATTCCTCCAGCATGGTCAGCTCGTCGCGGTGCCGGCGGTACGCGGGGGCGAGCGTGGCCACCTCGCCTGAGGCCTTGAGGGACTGGCGCATCCGGTCCACGAGGGGTTGGCAGTTCCGGCCCCGGATGAGGGCATGCCAGGCCTGGGTCGAGTCGCTGTTGATCAATGCTTCGGCGCACTCACGGAGGACCTCCGAGAGTTCGTGCAGGAGTTTGCGGACGTCCTGGCGCGGCTCCCGGCGCGGGTCCTTCGGGACCAGCATGGTGACGAGGAGCGCGAAAACCCCGCCCACGACGGCGTCGATGCTCCGGGTGAAAGGTCCCCCGGCCGGCGCGGGCAGCAAGACCACGAGCAGCGACTGCAGGCCGAGTTGGGTGGTGAAAATTGAGCCGCCGTCCAGGAAACGTGCCAGCAGGATGGAGAAAAGAAGGACGACGGCGGCCTGCCAGATCCCCGAACCCAGCCAGTGGAGGAGCAGATCACCGACGACGATCCCGAGGGTGCAGCCAAACCCGACTTCCACGACCCGGCGAAGCCGCGGATCCCGTGAGAAGCCGAGCGCGATCAGCGAGGAGGTCGCGGCGAAAAGGGGCCCGGAGTGCCCCAAGACATATTCAGCGAACGCATAGGCGCCCACGGCGCACACGGTCATCTGGACGGCCGGAACCAAGGAGTTCCGGCTGCGGATGAAGCCGGTGCGCAGCCGCGCCCGCAGGAATTTCTTGCTCGCTGAAAGTCCTTGGGGGGCGGTCATGGCTCAAGTCTATTCAGGAGCGGCTTAAGGAGTGCGGCTCGCCGGGGAGCCGCAAAGTGAGGGGCGTCACTTAATCCCCCGCGGCACGCCAAGCGCAAGGGTGACGCTGCACATGTAAGCCAATGGTCCACAGCCGTTCACCTTCCGTTCACTTTGGACCGCCGATCCCGTTACCTGCGGCTCTTACCGTCAATCAAGGTACAAACACGTACGCAAATCTTTCGTATGCCGACTTTCTCCCTCGGTACGCATCAGAGAATCCCTGGAAGGGGTACATCCCAGTGAAGGCAACTCGCTTCGGCCGCAATGCGGCAATCGCGGTCCTCGCAGTCGGCGCCCTTGCGCTGACCGCTTGCGGTTCGGACAACGCAACCGGCGCGCCGTCGGCAGCTCAGACCACCGCAGGCGTCAAGGTCACCGGCACCCTGACCGGCATTGGCGCCTCCTCGACCGGCGCGGCCATGGACGCCTGGAAGGCCGCATTCGCTTCCGCCAACCCCGGCGCAACCGTGCAGTACTCCCCGGATGGTTCCGGCGCGGGCCGCAAGGCAATCCTCGACGGTTCGGCCCAGTTCGCCGGTTCCGACGCATACCTGACTGACGCTGAGCTCGCCAGCTCCAAGACCAAGTGCGGCACCGACGGTGCCATCAATATCCCGGTCTACATCTCCCCGATCGCTGTCGCCTTCAACATCCCCAACATCAAGGACTTGAAGCTCGACGCCGACACCGTTGCGAAGATCTTCCGCGGCCAGATCACCAACTGGAACGACCCGGCAATCGCCGCCCTGAACGCCGGCGTCACGCTTCCGGACCTCAAGGTCACCCCGGTCAACCGCTCTGACGACTCCGGCACCACCCAGAACTTCACCGACTACCTGGCTGCCGCCGCTCCCTCGGTCTGGACCGACAAGGCTGCAGGCCTGTGGCCGGCATCCTTGAAGGGCGAGAACGCCAAGGGCACCTCCGGCGTCGTCAAGACCGTCACCGACACCCCGGGTGCCGTGACCTACGCCGACGACTCGTACGTCTCCGGCAAGCTTGGCACGGCTCAGATCAAGGTTGGCTCGGACTTCGTCAAGATCTCCGCTGACGCCGCAGCCAAGGCTGCCGAACTCGGCAAGCCCGTTGCAGGCCGGGCAGCCAACGACCTCTCCATCAAGCTCGACCGCACGACCACAGCTGCCGGCGTCTACCCGGTTGTCCTCGTTTCCTACCACGTCGTCTGCACCACCTACGACAAGAAGGAAACCGCTGACCTGGTCAAGGCATTCGAGAGCTACGTAGTCTCCGACGCCGGCCAGCAGGCTGCTGCCGGCTCCGCCAAGTCCGCACCGCTCTCCAAGGCTCTGCAGGACAAGGCGAAGGCCGCTGTTGACTCCATCAAGGCCAAGGCCTAAGGATCACAACGGAGTAGTGGTGCTGCGGACCGCGGCGCCACTACCCTGAATATCGAGGTTCCCCGTCCCGCGCTGGTGAAACATCACCGGACGGGGCGGGGAACTTGGCCATTTTTGAGTGAATCTGAAGGATCGTGAAGTGACCACCAACTCCTTGACCACTTCCCAAGGTGCTGGACGCGCCGGGGACAAGGTCTTCTCCGGAGCCACCCTGGCCGCGGGATGCCTGATCCTTGCGGTTCTCTTCGGCGTCGCACTTTTCCTTGTAGTCCAGGCCATCCCGGCGCTTGTGGCTCCACCCTCGGACGTCCAGGGCGGCCACGGTTTCTTCGCGTACATCGGGCCGATCGTGGTGGGAACCCTCATCGCCGCCGTCATCGCGCTGGTGATCGCTACTCCCATTGCCATCGGCGTCGCCCTGTTCATCTCGCACTACGCGCCCCGCAGGCTCGCCTCGGGCCTGGGCTACGTGGTTGACCTCCTCGCGGCCATTCCTTCCGTGGTCTACGGTGCGTGGGGCGCGGCATTCCTTGCCCCCCAGATTTCGCCCGCCTACGGCTGGTTGGCCAGCAACATGGGCTGGCTGCCGATTTTCCAAGGGCCGGCCTCCGCTACGGGCAAGACCATCCTGACCGCGAGCATCGTCCTTTCCGTCATGGTTTTGCCGATCATCACTTCCCTGTCGCGTGAGATCTTCCTCCAGACCCCGAAGCTCCACGAGGAAGCCGCCCTGGCCCTCGGTGCGACCCGCTGGGAAATGATCAAGATGGCTGTCCTGCCGTTCGGCCGCCCGGGCATCGTGAGCGCCATCATGCTGGGCCTCGGCCGCGCACTTGGCGAGACCATGGCCGTCGCGCTGGTCCTGTCCTCCGGCGTCCTGACGGCAAGCCTGATCCAGACCGGCAACCAGACCATCGCCGCGGAAATCGCCTTGAACTTCCCTGAAGCCAGCGGACTCAAGGTCAGCACGTTGATCGCGGCCGGCTTGGTATTGTTCGTCATCACCCTGGGTGTCAACATGATTGCACGCTGGATCATCTCCAGGCACAAAGAATTCTCGGGAGCCAACTAATGACTGTCACAGCCCCCGTGGCGCGCAAACGCTCCGCACTGACCAAGGGCCAGTTGCCCGCTTTCGCTCCGTATGTCGTCCTGGCCGTCGCTCTTGTGCTCGGCGCAGCGATCCTTGCGCTGATCGGCTTCAACGCCTTCGGCTGGGGCCTCGTCTCCGCCATCCTTTTCGCGATCGGCCTGGTCGGCTGGAGCGCAGCCGTCGAAGGCGGCCGCAAGGCGAGCGACAAGCTTGCCACGTGCCTGGTCGTCGGCTCCTTCCTCGTGGCGCTGCTGCCCCTGATTTCGGTGATCTGGACCGTCCTCGTGAACGGCATCCCGGGCATCATCACCCCCGGCTTCCTGACGACTTCCATGAACGGCGTCACGGGTTCCCTCGACAACAAGAGCGTCGATGAAGGCACGAAGGTCCTCGGCGGCATCTACCACGCGCTCCTGGGCACCGTGCAGATCACCTTGCTCGCCACTGTCATCTCGGTTCCGGTGGGCTTGCTGACCGCAATCTACCTGGTCGAGTACGGCAACGACCGGGCCCTCGCCCGTGCCATCACGTTCTTCGTCGACGTCATGACCGGTATCCCCTCGATCGTGGCTGGTCTCTTTTCCGCAGCCTTCTTCTTCGCAGTGGTCGGCCCGGGCACCAAGACCGGTGCGGTCGCCGCCGTCGCGCTCTCAGTCCTGATGATCCCGGTGGTGGTTCGCTCCAGCGAGGAAATGCTCAAGATCGTCCCGAACGAGCTCCGTGAAGCGGCTTACGCCCTGGGCGTCCGCAAGTGGCGCACCATCCTCAAGGTGGTCATCCCGACGGCGATTTCCGGCATCGCGTCCGGCGTCACCCTGGCGATCGCCCGCGTGATTGGCGAGACTGCACCGATCCTCGTCACCGCAGGTTTCGCCACCACCATCAACAGCAATGTGTTCGGCGGCTGGATGGCCTCGCTGCCTACGTTCATCTACACGCAGATCCTGAACCCGACCTCGCCGTCCAACCCGGACCCGTCGAGCCAGCGGGCATGGGGTGCCGCGCTGGTCCTGATCATCCTGGTGATGCTCCTGAACCTCGGCGCCAGGCTGATCGCCCGGATCTTCGCCCCCAAGGCCGGCCGTTGAGCCCCCAGGCCACCAGCAAACTTCCAACCACAGTACCGAAGGAACACCATGTCTAAGCGGATCGACGTCAAGGATCTGAACGTCTACTACGGCAGCTTCCTGGCCGTTGAAGGCGTCAACATCGCCATTGAAGCCAAATCGGTCACGGCATTCATCGGCCCGTCCGGTTGTGGCAAGTCCACCTTCCTGCGCACGCTGAACCGCATGCACGAAGTCCTTCCGGGCGCGCGCGTCGAAGGCGAAGTCCTGCTCGACGGCGACAACCTCTACGGACCCGGCGTGGACCCCGTGACTGTCCGCACCCAGGTCGGCATGGTCTTCCAGCGGCCCAACCCGTTCCCCACGATGTCCATCCGCGACAACGTGCTTGCCGGCGTGAAGCTGAACAACAAGAGAATCAGCAAGGGCGCGGCCGACGCACTCGTGGAGAAGTCCCTGCGCGGTGCCAACCTGTGGAACGAGGTCAAGGACCGCCTCGAGAAGCCGGGCTCGGGACTCTCCGGCGGCCAGCAGCAGCGGCTCTGCATTGCCCGTGCCATCGCCGTGGAACCGCAGGTCATCCTCATGGACGAGCCCTGCTCCGCGCTGGACCCCATCTCCACCTTGGCCGTCGAAGACCTCATCAATGAGCTCAAGGACGAGTACACCGTGGTGATCGTGACGCACAACATGCAGCAGGCTGCGCGCGTTTCCGACAAGACTGCGTTCTTCAACATCGCCGGCACCGGCAAGCCCGGCAAGCTCATCGAGTTCGCGGACACCACCACCATCTTCAACAACCCGTCCCAGAAGGCCACGGAAGACTACGTCTCGGGCCGGTTCGGATAAGCCCCGCTGAACTCAGCGGGACTCGCTCAACTCAGCGCGACAGCGGTGATAGCGCCAGCCCGAGAACGAACGCCACTGTGGCGGTAACGATCGGCGTCGCAACCCAGAACCCCAGGATCCGCAGCACCATCCGACGGTTGGTGACGGAAAAGTTCTGGTTGGTTCCTGCGCCGAGCACCGCGGACGTTACAGTGTGCGTCGTGGAAAGCGGCAAGTGGAAGCCGATGGCACCGACGAACAGCATCAGCGAGGTCAGGCTCTGGGCAATGAATCCCCGCATCGGGTCAACCCGCGTCAGCTTGTAACCCAAGGTGTACGAGATGCGCCAACCACCGCAAAGCGTTCCCGCCGTGAGCATGGCAGCCACCAGCAGGATGACCCAGAACGGGAGGTCATTCGAGTCGGACACCCCGGCCGCCACAGCGCCCAACAGGATCACTGCTACGGACCTCTGCCCGTCCTGCAGGCCATGGCCGAACGCGACGGCAGCGGCCGAGACGGACTGCGCATGGCGGAAGCGGCCATGCACAACATCGGGCTGGGTGTAGCGCGCCGCCCACGTGACAGGCCACACGAGAAGATAGGCGCCAAGGAAGGCAACCACGGGGGACAGCAGCAACGGCAAGACCACTTGTGCCAGCAAAATACTGTCTACTCCGTGGACGGAACTGCCTCCCGTCACTGTGCTTGCAGCTCCGGCGCCCACCAGGCCTCCCACCAAAGCATGGGTTGAGGAGAGCGGCACACCGCGCCACCAAGCATAGATTCCCCAAAGGATGGCGCTACACAGCCCCGCCGCAAGCATTGTCAGCCCGTTCATTCCCGAGGGGAGAACCACCCACGCCTGGCTGAAAACCAGCGCGAAACCCCCGCTGAGCAGCACCCCTGCAAAGTTGAAGACGGCCGCCAGCACCACCGCAACTGACGGAGTGAGGGCACGCGTCCGCACGGAGAGCGCGACGGCGGTGGAGACATCGCGGAAGCCGTTCAGGAATGCGAAGACAGCCGCCAGCACCACCACAAGGGCGAAGAACGCGACCGCCACCTCATGCTTCCTTGACGATGATGCTGCCTACCTGGGTCGCGACGCGGCGCATGTCCTTGGTGACGTCCACCAGTTGGTTGGCTACGTCGCGGTTCCTCGAAAACTGTGTGGACTTCATGTCGCGGAGCATCTCTGCTACCCAAGTCCGGTGGCTGCGCTCCGCACGCTTGGCCAGCCTCAGGACCTCTATCCAGTAATCCTCGAGCTCGTCCAGATCATCCAGCTGGCGCATGGCATCAACCGTGAGTTCTGCCTGGCGGCTGATGATCTCCAACTGGTCCGCCGCGCGCTTGGGCACCCGGTCCAGTTTGTAGAGGGCTACGAGCTCAGCGGCGGCATCCAGCTTTTCCATCGCCTCGTTGAGGAAACGGGAGAGGGCGTACATGTCCTCGCGGGGGAGCGGGTTCACGAAACTCGTGCGCATGTGGGTCAGGAGGGCGAAATGCAGGTCCGTGGATTTCGCCTCGTGTTCGTGCATCTCCTCCACAAGCCGTTCGTGCTCCGCGACAGGTGCTCCGAAGATCTCAGAAAGCGTCCCGGTTGCCTCAAGAATCTGGCGGGCCATTTGCGACAACAATTGCAAACCGGCGGGTTCTTGGGGGAAGAGACGCAGCTTCATTTGGCTTCCGGTAGGCGGGAGGGATGGGGGTGGGGCGGCGTCTTCGCCGAAGGGCATAAAAATGGTGCCGAACCGGATACGCCTCTCGGCGGTAGGCCGCTCGAAGCGGCTATAAGTTGAAGCCCGGGGGTTTCGCGGTTCGACACCAGTTTCAGTTTTCTACGTCGTCCGAGCTAAGTCAACATTGACAGCTGGCGCCGGAGGTGGTTGTGACGGCTCCACGCCCTTATATTTCGCCTCAATCCAGCTCTCCGAGGCGCCACGCGTTGGCCGCGTGCTCGAGATCTTCCGCGGTCTTCACGAGCTGGTGGGAGTTCCGGGTCAGCTTGCTTGCATGGCCTTCGTTGGAATGCTCTGCGCTGTCCGCCAGGGTGGCTTGGCCGAGCGCGACGACGCGGCAAAACGCGGCGGAGCGTTCCAGCGCGACGTCGAAATCGCCGTCGAACGCTCCAGAAAGGATAGCGTCCGCCATTTGCTTCATTTCATCGGCTCCCGGCGGCTCTGCGGCGCCCGCCACAACGTGGGAAACCTGGGCGGTGTCCCGGCCGGCCCTGAAGTACACGGAGATGCGCTCGGAGTCCTGCATGGTGGCCGCGCGCAACGCATAGAGCCGCCACAAGGCGCCGGGCAAGGACCGGGCGGGGCTCTCGGCCCACATTTCAGCGATGGCTTCCAGGCCTTGCTCGTCAGCGAGCTTCACGAGGCGCCTGGTGATCTTGGGATCATCGCTATCCCGACCCCGCCGCACGAGGGCCTGGGCGGCGAGGTGCGCGGCTTCGGACACGCGCGCGGGGTCCGCTCCGCCGGCAAACGGCTCGAAGTCAACCGGTGCGAAGGGTTTCGGCTTGTGGTGCCTATTTGCTCCGCCGTACACAGGAGGTCCGGATTGTTCGCTCATGCCCCAACGCTACTCCTGTGTTTTCGCTCGTGCACTCTTGACTGGGGCGCGTTCCTTCCTCCCCAGGTTTGAATCCGCAGGCGCCCCGACACGCCGTTGTGGCCGCGCGTCGTCGTCGGGGTTTGGTTCCAAGGTGGGGAGAACGCTGCGGGCCGGGCTTCTCTGCTGTCTTGTTTGAATCCGCCGCCGCCCCGACACGCCGTTGTGGCCCGCGCGTCGTCGTCGGGGCCGGGCCAAAAGAGGTCACGACGGCGCGGGGTCCGGTGGTGTCAAAACGGCCTTGAGCTTGAGGTACAGTATTTATGGCTGTTTCTATAGTCGCAGGGGCCTTTAGCTCAGTTGGTAGAGCATCGGACTTTTAATCCGTGGGTCGTGGGTTCGATCCCCACAGGGCCCACCCTTTGGCAGGTCAGAGGCGTTTCGCCTCTGGCCTGTTTTTCTTTTCGGGGCCAAATCCAACGGAAACCAGTTGATGCCCGGATGCGAGGCTCACAGCAGAAGCTGAATGGCGCGACTGGGATCCGGAAAGGCGCAGGTCCCCTGAAGTCAGTGACTGCTCGCAGGGCGTACGTCGATTCCTGTTTATGGTGGAGGCATTCATCTGCCGAGTGTTAAGCGCGTATCGCAAGCGTCGTGGATCGCGGACCGCCGGGTAGCATGACCGGGATTGGCTGACACGTACGTCAGGGTGTGGCCGAAGTAGCCTGAGGTACCTTACTCGAACTAGATGCTACTTGGGGCGAAGGTTTTTTCCTCAACATGGCAGGGCGCTCCACCGCGTAATACGTCAGGGCAGACAGCGGCAAAACGATACCGAGGACTAGGACGACGTTGAAGGGAAGTGCCAGCATCGTTCCACCCACTGTTAGTTTGCGTGTCATGAGCCAAAAAATGACCGGGAGGTGCCACAGGTAGATGCTGTAACTGATAGTCCCGGTGAACCTAATCGGACGCAATTCAAACAACAGCGCGAGTCTATTTGCCCATCTGTCTTGTGATGATGGGAGGACAACGGCAAGAAGGACAAGAGCCGAGGCGGCGCCAGCCATATTCGACAAGTAGGGCATTGTGCCTGACATGCCGACCCATATGGCAGCTACAGCTGCGGCAAGGAGGACCACCTTTATCCAGGTCGCAACACGCTGAACTCCACGCTCATCCAGGGCGACAACAACCAGTGCCGCCGCGATTCCATAGCCAAACAGGTCAGCCTGTCCCAGGAAACTCCTCAGTAGAACTGCAGTACCTGTCTGCCCAAAGGCAAAATCTATGCGCTGGGCGTGGTCCAGTTGATCGGCTGCCGCATGGCCCCAGGAAGTCACTCCCAACCCGATAACGACCATGGCAACCGGGGCTATCGCCAGAGCCAGTGCCTTGCTGGCTCCCAACCTCACGAGCCGGGCCGAGAGTAGCGCCATCAAGGGCACCGCCACGTAAAAAGTGATCTCGGCTGTCAATGACCATGCGACGGGAAGGCCACTCATGACGAACTGCGGAATAAACATATGCACTAGTAACGCATTGGCAAGGAACTTTATGGGCTCGGTCAGGCGTCCGATATTGTCAGGGCCAAACCCGTGTGTGCTGCCTTTGATGTAGACAGATCCCATAACGAGGGCGGTCGCTGCGAAGATGACAAGGTAAGCGGGGTAAATCCGCAGTAGTCTATTGGCTGCGTAACGTCGAATTGAGGGGAGCTTTTTGCCTCGCGCGATCGACGTAGCGAAGGGCCTGAACAGCAGGAACCCCGAAAGGACGAAGAAAAGTGGTAGCCCTTGGCCGAGAAGAGGCAGAAGGACCTGGCCGACGGGTCCCAAATGAACTTCGTCCGAGGCCATGAGGCCAACGTGATATGCCAGAACGGATAGGGCCGCCGCCGCTCGCAGTCCTTCGATGCCGGCCAGCCGGCGTCCCCAGGAAGGGAGAGGATCGACGATTTTTTTCACGGGGGCTCCTTCAGCCGGGAGGGACGATGTTGATGAAGCAGTGACCATCACTCGTCAAGGCCGCAGCTCGTCGCAACGGACTTGCACCTTCCATGCCCCCGGCGCCGTTCCGACTGGATATTCGGTCATCCCAGGATCAGCGATACAAGCGACTCTGGCCGTTGCAACGCCGGTTGCCCAGACCGGTCCGTCCTGACGGAATGCTGATGACGGAAAGAAATACAAGCACTGCAGAACAAGAAACGCGGCTAAGACGCCCGACGTGGCATTTGAAGAAGTTTTTTCCCATAAGAGTGCCAACAATGGAACCAGGGCCAGTAGGAACATCGACGGGACGGTGCTATATCTCCCCAAAAGGAAGGCGCTCCATTGAGTCGCGCCAAATTCTGAGTAATCAAATGGGTCGGAAAAGTTGAATATCACAGCCGCGGACCACACGCCCGCCGAAGCCGCTACGAACGAAAGTGCTACCACCCGAATACGGGCGGAGCCCTTCCACAGAAGATACAAAAAAGCAAAGAAAAATGGTAATGCGGCAAGGACTACAGGCAGCATGCCGAAGTTGAGGATATTGCGAGAAATTTGCCTCGATGTGCCGAAGACTACTGCCGAACTGCTGTTCAGGAACCACCCTTCGACTACCGATGCAAGGTTGACTGGCTGAAAAGGAGCGGAACGCGGATAGGACAGGGTGGCAATGATCTGGCATGTGATGCCCACCAACAAGCCGAGTCGAGCCGGTAGAAGCGCCTTGTCCTTGAACCTGTAGAGAAAGAGCGGAACGAACATCATCGTCAGAATCTCGGTGAGAGATGCCATCGCAGCCACGGCGAAAAGTAGGACACCCTCATATTTCGTTTGCGCGGGCTTGATAAGCAGCCAGGGTACCAACCACAGCAGATACCAATGGAGGTTGGCAACGTTACCCTGGCTCTCCAGCGCTCCGGGAGCCACAAAAATAGTGATTGATGCCCAAGCCAGCCGGATGAGAACATTTGCGGTAAGGGCCCGCGAACAATGAAACACCATCAGGGCGATGAGGGTGATCAGGAGGCAACTCAAGGAGGAAATCGCGATGGCAAAGTCATCGATTGAAAAGAACCTGACCACGAACTTCGTCATAGCCCGCGGGACTACATGCAGATAGCCCTGGTACGGAGCAAACACGTCCAGCAATCCGCGTCGGCTCAGCGCGTCTTGGAGAAAGACTGCGCCGTCCTCCGCCCAGATGGTCCCTTGAGCTGTAGGGCTGAGGCGACCAAATGCGACCAGAGTGCCTGCGAACACCGCCCCTAATGTAGTAGGAATTATCCACCGGATTTTCATCGGAACTACATTTCTGTCGCCGCTTTTCATAGTCCCCCTTCGACCACCGACGCGAAGCGCGCGTGGATTAGCTATTGGCAGCAGTCCAGATTAGGGGCTCTACGGCGCCTGCACCGCATGCATATTACCCCACCCAGATGGTGCCTACGAAAATCCGCCTGTCATAGGCTCGAGCTCGAACTATGCCTGCATCGGCTAGCAGGGCGCCCGCCGGACACGCAAAATGGGGGTGGATTGATAATCGGACAGTGGATGGCGCTAAGCCCCGCGGGTTCTGGGCTTAGTGACCATTCCGCGCCGCGAAAACCCGTAACGAAATCAACTAAACAGGGTCAGCATGGGCGAGTTCGCCGGACAGCAGAAGAGCGTGGTAAGGCCCGCGTATTCCTGAGCGTGTCGGCGGGTTCCGGGGTTTACTTGTCCGTGGCCCACATGGCTCGGTGACGGCCGAGCGGTCCGGCTTGCTGCGACCAGTGCGCGGGGACGCCGTCGATCTGCCCTGGAAGGGGGACGCGTCGCGCCGGCCCCCAGTCCGTGGTGGTTTCCACGAGGCTGACGTCGTTGGACCCGGATACGGATAGGTGGCCGTTCGGCGGGGTCAAGGAGTACAGCAAGTTGGCCGTGCCGATGAGTGAGCCCTGGATGCGGGCCGTTATCGAATGGCTGAGGCGCCGGGTCAGGGCACGGGCGACCGCTGCGGCCAATAGCCAGCCGGTCGCGTGGTCGAGGGCTTGGACGGGAAGCGGGGTCGGCTCCGCTTGGCCTGTGGCGGTGGCTCCCTCGTCGGCGATACCACAGCTCATCTGGACCAGGCTGTCGAACCCGCGGCGGTTGCGCCAAGGGCCATCCCAGCCGTAGGCGTCCAGGCTGGCGATGATCAAGCCGGGGTTCGCGGCGGTCAGGGCATCGTCGTCGTAGCCCAAGCGTTTCAGGGCGTCGCCTCGCAGTCCCGTCACGAGCACATCGGCCCCCGCGAGCAGTTCCTCGAACATCGCGCGGTCGCTTGGGGCCGTGAGATCCAAAGCGGCGGTACGTTTGCCGACGGTCGTCTCAGGCAGTAGCGACGGCACCTCTTCAAAGCCCGGCGGGTCGATCCGCAGCACGTCCGCACCGTAGCCTGCAAGGAACTTGGTGCACACCGGTCCTGCGATCACCCGCGTCAGATCCAGAACGCGCACCCCGTCGAAGGGCAGTTCTCCGATGGCGTTCGGCGTGCGGGCGCCGGATGAGCGGCGCTCGACGACGGTCAGCGGCGGCGCGTCCGCGGTCGCCGCCCCCGCGGCCGAGGCGAGCCACTGGCCGCGGTTGTGCATGACGGCGGCGCAGCCACCCGCCTCCACGATGGCCGTCTCCAATTCCTCGGCAGGCACCCCGGCCACTGCGGCCTGCACTGTTTCGCGGTCATGGGCGCCCAGCACCCGTTCGACGGCGGCGCGGTGGCTGGCGTAGTTGGTGTGCAGCCTGATCCAGGCATCCGCCGCACGATAGTTGCCGGCGATGGGGTCCCACAGCGGTGGACGGGTCCAGCCGATCGGGGCAAACAGCCTCTCGGATGCGAACGCGGCGCACGATTCCCGACTGTCTACTGTTACCGCCGGCTGCCCTGACTGGCGGCGGGCCGCGAGAAACTGCGCTGCGGCCACCGTCGCGGAGGCAACCGCGCCCGTCGCAAGTCCTGTCACGTCGAAAGCGGCCGGGAGGACCGCCCGCGGCCCGGTCGTCGTTAGCCGAGCGGCCAGCCAATCACCATCATCGGCGCCGATTGCGTGCCACACGCGGGAGGTCACATCAGCGAAGCTGTCGTTCACATTCACCATTGTCAATGGGCCTACACGGAACGGGCAACGGCAACCGGATCTGATGCCTCCTGCCCAAGTGGGCCTTCAACTGCCAGACTGTTCTTCATGCATGCGCTCTTGGACGGACTCCTGAACACCAGCCCGCTCGTGATCGCGTGCATCGTTTTCGCCCTCGTGTTCGCTGAGGATGCGATCTTTGTGGGCTTTGTTATTCCCGGTGAAACGGCGGCGGTGGTCGGCGGGGTGATTGCAAGCCGCGGGCTCTTCGAATTGTGGGCCATGATCGCCATTGTGGTGACTGCCGCGATCATAGGAGACACCGTGGGCTATGAAATAGGCAAGCACTTCGGCCCACGGGTGATGGCCTTGAAAATCCTGGACAAAAGACGCGCCCAATTGCAGAAGGCTGAAGACTTCCTCAAAGACAAAGGCGGCGTCGCGGTGCTCCTGGGCCGGTTTACCGCTTTCTTTCGCGCCGTCATGCCCGCGCTCGCCGGGCTCAGCCGTATGCCTTACCGGCGCTTCGCGTTCTGGAACTTCAGCGGCGGCATTATCTGGGGCTCGTTGTTCGTGACCCTCGGCTTTGTGGCCGGAAATTCGTACGAAGAAGTGGCGCGCGTAGCGGGCCGGGGTGCCGCGGGGGTGGTGGCAGTAATTGTGGTGGCGATCCTGGTTGTCTGGCAGGTCAGGAAGCACCGCGCCAAGAAGGCCTGATGTCGAAGGAGCACGGAAACCTTTCCGAAATCTCAAGGCTTTAGGCTGGTCACAATTCGTTCGGGAGGGGCGGTGAAGGGGCGAACTGGTTATGTCTGACGTTTGGCGTTATAACCGTAGTAGCTGCCCCGACGTCCTCGGCTTTTCGGAGCCTCGAGTGATCTGATGTCCGCTTCTGCAGCACGCAACTTTAAGGAGAACCGATGCATCTTTTGCCCCGTGAGCAGGAAAAGCTCATGATCGTGGTCGCGGCTGACCTCGCCCGCCGTCGGCAATCCCGCGGACTGAAGCTCAACTTCCCAGAAGCCGTGGCGATCATCAGCTACGAACTGATTGAGGGCGCCCGTGACGGGAAAACCGTCGCCGAACTCATGAGCTACGGGACCACCCTGCTTCGCCGTGAGGATGTCATGGAGGGCGTGCCCGAGATGATCCATGACGTCCAGATTGAGGCCACCTTCCCTGACGGCACCAAGCTCGTCACCGTCCACGACCCGATCCGCTAGGAGGCCAACATGATTCCCGGTGAGTACCGTCTCCAAGCAGAGCCCATCGCCTGCAACAGCGGACGCGAGGCAATCGCCGTCGACGTCGTCAATCGCGGTGACCGCCCGGTCCAGGTGGGCTCTCACTACCATTTTGCCGAGGCGAATCCGGCCCTCGATTTTGATCGCGAAGCAGCTTATGGCCGCCGCCTCGATATCCCCGCCGGAACGGCCGCGCGCTTCGAGCCGGGCGATTCCAAGACCGTCAAACTCGTTGCGCTTGCGGGCAGCCGCGAAGTCTACGGCCTGCGGAACGCCGTCAACGGTCCCCTTGATGCGGACGCGGGAAAGAACGACGGCGGTGCTGCCGCCGGCACCGACGGGCCCGGAGCCAGCAAAGAAGGGACAGCCCAGTGAGCTTTGAAATTTCGCGCAAGCAGTACGCAGACCTTTACGGCCCGACGACGGGCGACTCCATCCGCTTGGCGGACACCGAACTTTTCCTCGAGATCGAGAAGGACTACACCGTCTACGGCGAAGAGGTCATGTTTGGCGGCGGCAAAGTGGTCCGCGACGGCATGGGCCAGAACGGCCAGGTGACCCGCGACGGTCGATTGCCTGAGTCCAACGCAGCCTCGGACCAGACCCTCGACGTTCCGGACACCGTCATTTCGAACGTCGTGGTCCTCGACTACACCGGAATCTACAAGGCCGACGTCGCGCTCAAAGACGGCCACATCTTCAAGATCGGCAAAGCCGGCAACCCGCAGATTGCCGACGGCGTGGACATCGTGATCGGGGCCAGCACCGAGATGATCGCCGGGGAGGGCAAGATCCTCACCGCAGGCGGCGTGGACACCCACATCCACTACATTTCCCCGGACCAAGTCCCCACGGCGCTGTGCAGCGGCATCACCACCATGGTGGGCGGGGGCACGGGACCGGCCGAAGGCACCAAGGCCACCACCATCACGCCCGGCAAATGGCACATTTCACGGATGCTGCAAGCGGCGGAGGGGCTCCCGGTCAACATCGGCCTCCTCGGCAAAGGCCACGCGTCCGCCATCGAGCCGCTCGCCGAGCAGATCCGCGCAGGCGCTGTGGGCCTCAAAGTCCACGAGGACTGGGGCGCCACGACGTCGTCGATCGACATGTCCCTGCGCGTAGCGGACGAATACGACGTGCAGGTAGCCATCCACACGGACACCCTCAACGAGTGCGGATTCGTAGAGGACACCATCAAGGCCATCGATGGCCGGGTGATCCACACCTTCCACACCGAAGGCGCCGGCGGCGGGCACGCTCCGGACATCATCAAGATCGCCGGATTGCCCAATGTGCTCCCGGCATCCACCAACCCGACGCTCCCGTACACGAGGAACACCATCGAAGAGCACCTGGACATGCTCATGGTGTGCCATCACCTCAACCCTGACATCCCGGAAGACGTGGCGTTCGCCGATTCCCGCATCCGGGCCGAGACGATTGCCGCCGAAGACGTGCTCCAGGACCTGGGTATCTTCTCCATGACCTCCTCGGATTCCCAGGCCATGGGCCGCGTGGGCGAAGTCGTCATCCGCACCTGGCAAGTGGCCGATGCCATGAAACGGCAGCGAGGCGTCCTGAAGGATCCGTCGGGTGCAAGCCACGGCGCTCCAAATGGCTTGGGCGAGGACAGCGATAACTTCAGGATCAAGCGCTACATCTCCAAATACACCATCAACCCGGCGATCGCGCAGGGCATGGACGACTCCATCGGCTCCGTGGAAGTGGGCAAGTTCGCCGACCTCGTCCTCTGGAATCCGGCCTTCTTCGGCGTGAAGCCGGAACTGGTCATCAAAGGCGGGCAGATCGCCTACGCGCTCATGGGCGATTCCAATGGCTCCATCCCCACCCCGCAGCCGCGCACCATGCGCCCGATGTTCGCCACCCACGGCAAGGCGCTGCAGCAGTCCTCCATCACGTTCCTGTCCAAGGCGGCAATCGCGAACGGCGTCCCGCAGGAACTTGGACTGGAACGCGTCATCCGGGCGGTGTCCGGCATCCGGAACCTGAGGAAGGCGGACCTCAAGTTCAACGGCGAAACGCCCGATATCGCCGTCGACCCCGAAACCTACAAAGTGACGGTCGACGGCGAAGACGTCACCTGTGAGCCGTCTGACGTGCTGCCCATGGCCCAGCGCTACTTCCTTTTCTAGACCGCCGGAGGAGAACCACATGATCGTCGAAAAGATCCTCGGCAACCTGCACGAGCTGCCGCAGGCCGAAGCCGCGGCACTCGCACAACTCCACAAGGAGAAGGTCGTCATGCCCAGCGCCCAACTGGTCAAACGCATCCAACGCGTCACCACGGACCACGGGAAGGAGCTCGGCATCCGCCTCCCGGCAGGCTCCGGAGACCTGCGCGACGGCGACATCCTCGCCGTCGAGGACGCGAACCTGATCGTAGTCTCCGTGCTGCCGAGCGACGTCCTGGTGATTGCTCCCCGCAGCATCCACGAAATGGGTGTCGTGGCGCATTCCCTGGGCAACCGGCACCTGCAGGCTCAGTTCTTCGACAGCTCGTCCGAGTACGGGGCCGAAGTCATGGTGTGCCAGTACGACCACACGGTCGAGGACTACCTCGAACACGTCGGCGTGCCGTACGACCGCCAGGAACGCGTAATGCCGGTGCCTTTCCGCCATGCTGAACACACGCACTGAGTCCGTTCGCCGCTGGCGCGGTTCGGTCGGGTTGGGGCGCCGCCCCGGATTTGGGGCCGTGCCCGCTTCGCGGTGCCCTCCACACCGCGGCCCCCAAATCCGGGTCGGCGGCTCGTCGTCTCGCCTTGAGGGGGCGGCATGACCTCTTATCAGCTCCCGCTCCAGCAGCTGACTGACTCTGCTCTTCCTACTGGGGCTTTTGCCCACTCGCTGGGGTTCGAGACGTACATTGACCGCGGGTTGGTTCACGATGAGGCGTCGTTCGGCACTTGGCTGTCCGCGTTTGTTGGGCAGCAGTTGACCTATTCCGACGGCTTGGCCATTCGATTCCTTTATGGAGGGACGGACGTGGGGGAGTTGGATGAGCATTTGAGTGCCCAGCTCCTGCCTCGGCAGTTGCGGGAGGCCAGTACCAAAATGGGCGGGCGGCTCATCGAGATCGGGACCGAAGTCTTTCCGTCGGCCGAGCTGGAAGCCTACCGGACTCTCGTGACCACGGGCCGGGCTGCCGGTCATCAGCCGCTGGCGTTCGCCGTCGTCGCGCGCTCACTCGGCGTGCCGTTTGAAGAAGCGCTCGCCGCTTACCTTTTCGCGGCGGTCACCTCACTGACGCAGAACGCCGTGCGCGCCATCCCGCTCGGCCAGAACTCCGGGCAGCGGCTGTTGCGCAAGGCGCACGACGACGTCGCTGCCGCCGTCGAACATGTCCAGCACCTCAGCTGGGACGACTTCGGAGCGGTCAGCCCGGGGTTGGAAATTTCGCAGATGCGGCACGAATGGCAACGTGCGCGCATGTTCATGAGCTAGAACCACAGGAGGACACATGTCTGAACCCATCAAGATCGGCATCGGCGGCCCGGTAGGTGCCGGCAAAACGCAGCTCGTGGAGCGCCTGACCCGCCACATGAGCCGGGAAATCTCCATGGCCGCCATCACCAACGACATCTACACGATCGAAGACGCCAAAATCCTCGCGGCCAATGGCATCCTTCCCGAAGACCGCATCATCGGCGTCGAAACCGGCGGCTGCCCGCACACCGCCATCCGCGAAGACACGTCCATGAACACAGCTGCCATCGAGGAACTCAAGAAGCGGCACCCGGACCTGCAGGTCATCTTCGTCGAATCCGGCGGCGACAACCTCTCGGCCACGTTCAGCCCCGAACTCGTGGACTTCTCGATCTACATCATCGACGTCGCCCAAGGAGAGAAAATCCCACGCAAGGCCGGCCAAGGCATGATCAAATCGGACCTCTTCATCATCAACAAGACGGACCTCGCCCCGTTCGTCGGCGCAGACTTGTCAGTCATGGAACGGGACTCCAAGGAATTCCGCGGCGACAAGCCGTTCTGCTTTACCAACCTCAAAACCGACGAAGGGCTCGACAAGGTCATCGCATGGATGCGGCACGACGTCCTGATGCTCGACCTGGCCCAATGAGCACGACGGCGGTCCAGGGGAGTTCGGTCGGTGACCTGACCGCTGAGGCGGCGAAGCCGGATTTGGGGGCCGCGGCGTGGCGGGCACCGCGGGGGGCCCACCGCCGCGAGGGCCCCGACCCGAGCTTGCGAGGGTTGGGAGCGGCTGGGGACGGGCACGGCCCCAAATCCGGCGGAGCCGACGGAGGTGACCTGGTACCGCCAAGAACGCCGATGGGCGAGCTCAGCCTGCGCATAGCCGAACGTGCTGGTCGTTCCGTGGCCGTGCAGCAGTTTCATCGGGGTGCCTTGCGGGTTTTGAGGCCCCACTACTTGGATGGGTCCGGGCAGGTTTGTTATGTCGTGGTCAATCCGGGCGGGGCGTATTTGGGGGCGGATCTCTATGTTGTGGACGTGGAGGTCGAGGCCGGGGCTACGTTGCTTTTGACGACTCAGTCGGCCACGAAGATTTATCGGACTCCGGAGTCCTTTGCCGAGCAGCGCATGACTATCCGGCTGGGGGAGGGGGCGGAACTGGAGTTGGCTCCCGACCAGCTCATCGCCTACCGGGAGGCCAGCTATCGGCAGGATACGCACATCACTGTGCATCCGACGTCGAGCCTCATCATGGCGGAAGTCATCACTCCCGGCTGGTCGCCGGACGGCGCCTCCTTCCAGTACCGGGAACTCCGCCTCCGGAACGAAATCCACGTGGATGGCGACGACGGCGCGGTGCTGCTCGCGCTCGACAACCTCCTGATCCGGCCGCCGCTGGGCGATGTAATCGGAATGGGCTTCATGGAGGGGTACAGCCACGTGGGATCGCTCATTGTGGTGGATCCGCGGGTTGACCAGGCGCTCGCCGATGAGCTGCATGGCCTGACGACGGGGTTTGACGCTTACTTGGGCTTGTCGCTGACCCGGACCCTTGCGGGCACAACGTGCCTGGTCCTACGCTCCCTTTCGAACAGCACCGAGGAACTGAACCGGTTGCTTGGTGCCTGTACCGGGCTTTTGCGCGAACGCTGGCACGGCAGGGCGCCGCTGAACCTAAGGAAGTACTGATGACCTCACTCGCGGAGTTCGCCTCGATATACCGCCAGCGCGAGCATCTCCCGATGAAGTCGCGCCTCGAGTTCATGTTCGGTTCGGTCGTCCTCCTGCACCTTGCCGCCCTCGTTCTCCTGCTTGTGGGTGGCGCTGGTGGAGGGCAGCCGCTGGCCCTTGGCCTCGTACTGACGGCATACGTGGCCGGTATCAAGCACAGCTACGACTGGGACCACATCGCCGCGATCGACAATTCCACACGAAAATTCGTGGCACAGCGCAAGGACCCCGTGAGCGTCGGCTTCGCCTTCAGCCTGGGCCACAGCTCCGTGGTAGTTCTGGCCGGTGTGATGGTGGTTGGCGGCGCCAGCCTGGTGGGCCAGCTCATGGAGGACGGCACCACCGGGCACCTCGTGCTGGGGCTGATCGGCAGCGGCGTCTCCGGGCTCTTCCTCCTGGCCATGGGCGTCTTAAACGGGTCTGCTTTCCTTCGCACGATGCAGCTGTACCGCGCCGCCCAAACCGGAGGCGCGATCGCCGTCGACGACCTCGAAACCAAGGGGTTCATCGCGCGGCTCCTGGCCAAGCCGCTATCCAAGGTCCAGCGTCCGCGGAACATCTACGTGATCGGGTTCTTATTCGGGCTTGGCTTCGACACGGCCACCACCATTGGGCTGCTGGTGCTGACGACGGCGGCGTCCCTCGCGGGTGTGTCTGTTCTCGCCCTCCTGGCTCTGCCACTGGCCTTCACTGCGGCAATGACCCTCTGCGATTCCATCAACGGCGTGGCCATGATGCGGATGTACAAGTCCGCCATCCACGATCCCCAGCGCAAGCTTGGATTCAACGCCATCATCACCGGTATCTCGGCCTTCTCGGCACTCTTCATCTCGGTCATCACGCTGGGCGGTTTCCTCAACTCGGCCCTCGGGCTGACCGATCCTGTCACCACATGGCTGGGCGAAATAGACCTCGGCGACGCCGGGCTGGTGCTGATTGCGCTGTTCGCCGTCGTGTGGGCGGTCGCGGCCGTGCGGTTCCGGGTCCGCGCGGCGCTCCATGGGAAGCCCTGACGACGCCCGCTCACTTATATCCTGAATTCTGACGACGCTCGCTCACGTATGCCGGGAGAATCGACGACGCTCGCTCACTTATGCCGGGAAAGTCGACGACGCTCGCTCACGTATGCCGGGAAAATCGACGACGCTCGCTCACTTATGAGGCTATTTTTGTCAACCCTCCTGCAGTTGTATCGCCAACGGTCGACGGCGGGGGTCGGCGCTGGGTGCGGAAGTCGCCGTCGGGCATTAGACAGTTGGCGGCGACGGGCTATGGCTGGGGCTGGAGCCACTCCAGAAGCCGATCCAGCGGCCATGTTGTGATGATCCGATCGGCGGGTACGCCGTTGGCTTCCGCCCGCTCGGCACCGTACTGCAGGAAATCGAGCTGGCCGGGGGCATGCGCGTCACTGTCGATGCTGAAAAGGCAGCCAGCGTCGAGGGCAATCCGAATCAATTCATCCGGCGGGTCCTGGCGTTCAGGCCTCGAGTTGATCTCGACGGCGACTGAGTGTTCCGCGCACGACGCAAATACTTTTTCCGCGTCGAACTCCGATGAGGGCCGTGTCCCTCGTGATCCTTTGACCAAGCGGCCGGTGCAGTGCCCAAGGACGTTCGTGTGGGGGTTTCCGATGGCGGAGTGCATGCGCCGAGTCATGGAGCGTTTGTCGGAGCGGAGCTTCGAGTGGACACTGGCCACAACGACGTCGAGTTGGCCCAGCAGTTCCGCGGACTGGTCCAACTCGCCGTCTTCAAGGATGTCCACTTCGATTCCCGTTAATAGTCGAAAGCTGGACGATTGCCCGTTGTTGATCCCATCCACGACCGTGAGCTGCTCCATCAAACGTTCGGGGCTGAGTCCGTTGGCGATGGTGAGGTTGGGGGAATGATCGGTCAAAGCGAGATATTCCCGTCCGAGGATACGGGCCGCATCGGCCATGGCCTCGATCGCTGAACCGCCATCCGACCAGTTGCTGTGGCTGTGCAGATCGCCCCTGAGCTCGGCGTGCAGCTTGTGTCCGCCGGCGACCAAAGGTTCGGCCCCTCGGCGGCGGAGGTTCTCGAGGTAGTCCGGAACGGCACCGCTCAAGGCCTGGCTGATCACTTCGAAGGTCCGGCTGCCGATTCCCTTGGTGCGCTTGAGGCGGCCATCCCTGACTCGTGCAGCCAGTTCCTCTTGGCTCAGTCCGGCGATAACGCCCGCAGCCCGTCGGAACGCCTGGACCTTGAAGCTTTCCGCGAGTTCCCGTTCCAGCCAGAAGGCGGTTTCGTTGAGGGCGTCTATGGCGTCCATAGCTCAATCATGTACCACGCCGCGCCCAGATGTATGTGAGCGAGGGTTTGGGTTTTGCCGGTTGTTTGTGAGCGAGGGTTTCGGGTTGGGGGCGTGTACGTGAGCGAGGGTTTCGGGTTGGGGGCGTGTACGTGAGCGAGGGTTTCGGGTTGGGGGCGTGTACGTGAGCGAGGGTTTGGGTTTTGGCGGTTGTTTGTGAGCGAGGGTTTGGGTTTTGGCGGTTGTTTGTGAGCGAGGCCCTCTTCGTCAAGCTGGTTGTGAGTCATTCATTACCTGTTGAGAAGGAGCCGGCGATGGCCGTTGATACCAAGGGTTTTACGCGGGAAGAGATC
>NZ_JBFBKR010000028.1:0-48173 GCF_040686575.1 Arthrobacter sp. NPDC080073 | reverse complement strand
TCCCGGCTCCACGGACTCGCCACAGCCCTCGTGACCGAAATGCCGCACACCCTCGCCGCCCTCCAGACCGGACAGCTCAACGAATGGCGCGCCACGTTGCTGGTGAAGGAAACGGCCTGCCTGTCCGCCGAAGACCGCTGCGCCGTGGACGAGGAACTGGCCGCCGACACCGGAACCTTCGACGGCGCCGGAGACAAGACCATCATCACCGCGGCCCGGGCCGCGGCCTACCGCCGCGACCCCCGCTCCGTCACCCGGCGGGCGGCACGTGCCGCCGAGGAACGGCACGTCAGCCTCCGCCCGGCACCGGACACCATGACGTATCTGACCGCGCTGCTCCCCGTCGCCCAGGGCGTGGCCGTGCACGCGGCCCTGTCCCGGCACGCCGACACCCTCCGCAACGCCGGGGAGGAGACCCGGTCCCGGGGCCAGATCATGGCCGATGCCCTCGTCGAACGGACCACCGGCACCCCGGGCGGGATCACCGGGGTCGAAGTCCAGCTCGTCATGACCGACCGCACCCTGTTCCAGGGCGACGCCGAACCGGCACGCCTGCCCGGCTACGGCATCGTCCCCGCCGCCTGGGCACGGACAATCCTCACGGCGGGCGAACCCCGCCAGGACCAGGAACTCAAGCTCTGGCTCCGGCGGCTCTACACCGCCCCCGGAACCGGGGAGCTTGTCGCCGCGGATTCGCGGGCGCGGCTCTTCCCGGCAGGCATGCGGCGCTTCATCCAGGCCCGCGACGAGACCTGCCGCACCCCCTACTGCAACGCACCCATCCGGCACTTCGACCACATCATCCCCTGGCGGGACGGCGGCACCACCAGCCTGGCCAACGGCGCAGGGCTCTGCGAAGCCTGCAACCACACCAAAGAACTCCCCGGCTGGACAGCACAAACCCGCACAGCACAAACCCGGACGGCACAAACAAGCCCCGGGACACGGCACGAACTCGACATCCGCACCCCCACCGGCCATACCTACCAATCAACAGCCCCACCCCTGCCCGGAACCAGACTGACAAGAAGCACCGACCCGCCCGATACCGCGCCGTCACATTCCAAAGGCCACCGACGGCGACTACGTCACCAAGCCAAGGCGCTGAAATACGCCCATCTCACGGAACTCCAGGCCGCTTGAATCACTCGGCTGCGTCCTCAAGGGCGGCGGTTAAACTACTGCTTTCCTTCACCCGTCGGCCCGGAAGAGTGCCTCGGGGAATCCGTACAGAAGTCCGTACCCTCGGCTCGCTCGTGTCCACCGCCGGCGTGCGGACTCATGAACCCGCGGGCTTCATCCGTATCCTGCGCAGGGCGGCTACCGCGAACACGACGGCGAGCGGCAAGGCTACGACGACGGCGCTCAGCCATGCCCCCGTGCCCTGCCAGCCTTGGACGGCGGCGTTGAGTGCCTGTACGCCGGTCGCCGCGGCGCCGAGCAGGAAAGCCGCGGCTGCGAGCGACGGGACGAGCCCCGCCGGAAGCTGAGCTTCACGGGGCAGGAGCCGCCATACGAGCAGAAGGATAAGGCCCAGCACACCAAAGACCACACGGTATTCGACGACCTCGCCCCAGTGGTGCTCGGCGGCGGCCTGGGCACAGTCGAGGCCAGCATAGGGTGCCTGAAGGACCGCGCACCTGGCGGCCGTGTAGGCGACGCCGGGGAGATCGCCGGCCACGAAGCCCGCGCCCCAGATCCGGCCGAACAGCTCCGATACGACGCCGCTTACGCCGACGGCGATCGCGCCAACAGCCGTGAGGCCGACCAGGGGGCGCAAAAACGCGCGCAACGGCAGCCGGGGGACGTCTCGAAGGGCCGGGCGCAGGACCGGCGTCACGGTGCCGACTGGTCCGAAGCGGCGGACAGCCTCGCGCTCGGCGTCCTCGGGGTCCAGGCCCTGCCCACGCAGCCGGGCGGCGCATTCGCGCAGATGCGCCTCGGTCTCAGCGAGGAGTCTGCGCGCCGCAGCGGGGTCGCCGTCACGCGCGGCCACGAAGAGTTCGTCGAGGTATGCATCGATGGGCCCCTCTTCGGCCCCGGCGCCGCTCCCCGCGTTCACGACGCCGCCCCAAGAACGCCCTGCACCGCCACCGAGAAGCCTTTCCATTCCTCCACCATGCGGGCAAGCTCGGCGCGCCCGGCCCCGGTGATCGCATAGACTCTTCGGCGGCCGCCGGCGTCGTCCGCCCAACGGCTCGAGACGCACCCGGCTGCCTCGAGCTTGTGCAACGCGGGGTAGACCGAGCCCTCCCGAAGCTCGAGCCGCGCTCCGCTTCGCTCGTGAACGCGCGCGATGAGCGCGTAGCCGTGTGCTTCGCCCGCACCGAGCGAGCCAAGCAGCAAAAGGTCAAGCTGTCCATTCACTGAACTTCGTCCCATACCTAGAGAGTCTAGGTATGGCGGAGAGGGCTGACAAGCTACCCCTTGAAGACCGGTGCGCGCTTCTCCTGGAATGCCCGGAAACCTTCGGCGTAGTCCTCGGTCTTACAGAGTCGCGCTTGTTCCTTGTTTTCCTCAGCCATGGAGGCCCACAAGCCAAGCCGTTTGTCGCGGATATGGGCCACGAGCTCCTTGCTGGCCGTGAAGGCACCGGTGGCACCTGCCGCCACCCGCTCGACGATGATCCGTGTGGCCTCCAGCAAGGCGTCGTCCGGCATGACCCGGCTGAACATTCCCTCGGCCACAGCCTCGGCACCGCTGATCAGGTCCGCGGTGTAAATGAGGTCCAAGGTCCGGTGCATGCCCAGCCGCTCCGTGAAGTACCAGTGCCCGCCCGAGTCCAAGGTGGCGCCCAGCTTGGCGAACGGCGAGCCGAACTTGGCGGTTTCCGCCACGTACACCACGTCCGTGGCGAGCAACAGGCCGAGCCCGACGCCGAGGCACGCGCCATGCGCCGCGGCGAACGTCGGGGCGGGGAAGGCTGCCATCTTCTTGAGCAATGGCTCCACGAGCCCGTTCAAGTACTTCTTCGCGTCGTCGTTCTCCGGCGTCACGCCGGCAATGTCGCGTCCCGCGCAGAAGGCGCGGCCCTCTCCGCGCAGGAGCAGCGCCCGCACCATCCCCCGGGAGGCGGCGGCAGCGGCGTCGTCGTACGCTGAATCCAGTTCCACGAGCGCTGCCTCGTCAAGGGAGTTCAGTTTTTCCGGGGCATTGAGGACAATTTCGGCGATGCCGTTGGCGATGGAGAGCTCGATCATTCGTATATTCCTTAGACGTCGAAATCGACCGTGACAGATTCACTGGTGGGGTGGGACTGGCACGTCAGGACGTAGCCCTTGTCCAACTCATCCTGCTCCAAGGCGTAGTTCTCGTCCATGCTGACCGTCCCAGAGACCAGTTTGGCGCGGCACGTGCCGCACACGCCGCCGGCGCAGGCGAACGGAACATCCGGGCGGACACGCAACGCCGCGTTGAGAATGGACTCCCGCGCGTGGGTGGGGCTGGCGACATCGCCGGTCAAACCATCCAGCTTGAAGGTGATCTTGAACGTGTCCTTCGACTCGTCCTCCACAACGGGACGGCCGGCATTGCCCTCCGGGCGGTCCGGGCGGCCGGTGGTGAAGAGCTCAAAACGGACGTGCTCGGGCGCAACGCCACGCGCAGCAAGGGTATCCCGGCACAGCTGGACCAGCTCGAACGGCCCGCACAGGAACCATTCGTCCACGTCCTCCGCGTGGATGGCGGTGCTCAGCAATTGCTGGAGCTTCTCGGCGTCGATACGTCCCGTCATGAGCGGCGCAATACGCTGCTCGCGAGACAACACATGGTGCAGCGCCAGGCGCGAGGGGTATTTGTCCTTCAGGTCTGCCAGTTCCTCGAGGAACATGACGTCCATCGCGGCCTTGTTGGCGTAGATCAGGTCGAAGCGGGTCTCCGGGTTCGCGGCCAGCAGCGTGCGGGCGATCGCGATCACCGGGGTGATGCCCGAACCGGCCGCGATGGCCACGAACGATCCTGCGTCGCCGAACTCACCCGCCATGTTCTGCGGATTGTTCATGGAGTTCATGACATTCTGCTGGACAGTCTTGCCGTCCTTGCCATGCTTGGAGATGAACGCGCCCATGGGACTCATGACGTCCAGGGTGTCGCCGGCCTTGAGTTCCGCGTTCGCCCACGTGGAGAAGATGCCGCCCAGGTCCTTCTTGATGGCCACGCGGATCTCGCTGCTGCCGTCCGCGAAGCTGCGCGGCTCTGCGCAGATGGAGTAGCTGCGGCGGACCTCGTGCGGCTCCCCGTTCTCGTCAGGAAGCGTGGTCCGCAGCGCCACGTACTGGCCGGGAAGGTAGTCGTACTGGCCGGCGAGCTCCGGCGGAACATCGAAGGTGACCTCGATGGCGTCTTCAGTCAGGCGGCGGACTTCCGAAACGCTGAGGGAATGAAAAGACGCACGACGGCGGCCGGTGGCCTGCGCTTGTTCGGCTGCGGTCTGGCGGACAACGGGCATGTCGGATTCCTTACAGGACTTTGAAGTAGTCGAACGGTTCCTTGCAGTCCTGGCAGACGAAGAGCGCCTTGCAGGACGTGGAACCAAAGCGGGTGAGTTCCTTGGTGTTCAGCGAAGAACACTGGGGGCATTTCACTGCGAGGTTGAGCCGGACCTTGCCGGCATGTCCCCCGGCTGCTGCCCTGCCGCTTGGAGGTGCGATGCCGTATTCCTGCAGCTTGGCCTTGCCGTGCTCGGTCATCCAGTCCGTGGTCCAGGCCGGGGCCAGGACGAGCTCGACATAGACGCTCGGGTAGCCCTCGTTGTGGAACGCGGTCTTGAGGTCCTCGCGGATGGCGTCCATCGCGGGGCAGCCCGAGTAGGTCGGCGTGATGGTGACCTGGACCGCGGGGACCAGCCCGCCGTCGTCGAACAATGTCACTCCGCGAAGGATCCCCAAATCCTCAATGGTGAGGACGGGAATCTCCGGATCGCAAACCGTGGCCGCAATCCCCCAGGCCTTTTGCTCGGCGCTTTGCTTGGTCCTGGCGCTGGTGTCCTGAACGAACATGTCCACCACCGTCACCAGCTTGCACCGGGATGTTCGCGGGCAAGCACCTGCATCTCGGCGAGCATGTAACCCAAGTGCTCGGAATGCTTGCCCTGGCGGCCGCCACCCGAGGCTTGCGGGATGCGCTCGAGATTCAGTTCCTCATCGAGGCCGGCTTCGCTCAGGATCTCGCCCGTGAGCTGGTCGAAGTCCGCGCGGAGGCTGGAGGGCTGAACGCCTGCTCCGCTTTCCGCGAGGCGGGCCGTGAGCTCGTCGTCTTCGAAGAGTTCCTCCACATACGGCCAAACGAGCTTGAAAGCCCGGACAATACGACGGCGGGACTCTTCCGTGCCGCCGGCAAGCCTGAGGACCCATTGGGCGCTGTGGTCGCGGTGGTAGTCGACCTCTTTGAGGGCCTTCGCCGCGATGGCCGCGATGGTGGCATCCGTGGATCCGGTCAGCCGCTTGTAGAGCTCGAACTGGTAGTAGCTCACGATGAACTGCCGGGCGATGGTGACGGCGAAATCACCATTCGGCTGCTCGAACAGGTGGGCCGAACGGAACTCGTGCTCGCGGCGGAAGTACGCCAGGTCATCCTCGGACTTGTCCCACGCCGCACCGGCATAGGTGAGGAAGGAACGGGCATGGCCCAGCTGGTCAAGCGCGATGTTGCCCAAGGCGACGTCTTCTTCGAGCTCGGGGGCGCGGGAGATCCAGTGGCCCAGGCGCTGGGCGAGGATCAGGCCGTCGTCACCGATGCGCAAAGCGTATTCCGCAACGTCCTCGCTCGGCTTGACCTGGCCCTTGCGGATTTCGAGGGCGATGTCCTCCGGGCGCAGGGCGTTCCCGGGGGTGATGCGCGTGGCGCTGGCCGAACCGTCTCCGGAAGCACCTGCACCCTTGACGCCGACGGAGATGTCGCCGTGGCCCTCGATGGCGAAGTCTTTGGTTTCGTTTTCGGTGTTTTCGGGGGCGGTCACAGGTGCTTCACGCCTTCGCTCTTGGTGTAGTACGTCGCGTGGCGGTAGTCCTTGCCCTGCGGGGACTCGAAGAAGGAGCCCTTGGAATCCGGATCGCTCGAGGAAATGGCATCGGCCGGAACCACCCAGATGGACACACCTTCGTTGCGGCGCGTGTACAGGTCGCGGGCGTTGCGCAGAGCCATCGCCGCGTCAGGTGCGTGCAACGATCCGGCGTGGACGTGGGACAGGCCGCGGCTGGAGCGGACGAAGACTTCCCAGAGGCTCCAAGGAGTTTCGTGGGGTTCGTTGGCTGCGTTGGCCTCTGGCGTGGCGGGGGTTGCCGGGGAAGTTGTCATGCTGCGTATTCCTTTTCTGCTTGCTTGCGCGCGTATTCGGCGGCCGCTTCGCGGACCCAGGCGCCGTCGTCGTGCGCTTCGCGGCGGCGCTCAAGCCGCTGCGCGTTGCAGGGACCCTTTCCGGCGAGAACGTCTTTGAACTCGTTCCAGTCCAGGGGGCCGTGCTCCCATTTCTTGGTTTCTTCGTTGAAACGGATGTCCTTGTCCGGGAGCGTGAGGCCGAGGACCTTGACCTGCTCGACCATCATGCCGACGAAGCGGCTGCGGAGCTCATCGTTGCTGAACCGCTTGATGTTCCAGGCCATGGACTGCTTGGAGTTGGGTGAATCGTCGTCCGGCGGGCCAAACATCATCAGTGCCGGCGCGTACCAGCGGTTGACGGCATCCTGGGCCATCTGCTTCTGGGCGGGCGTGCCGTGCGAGAGTTCAAGGAGGATCTCGAAACCCTGGCGCTGGTGGAACGACTCTTCCTTGCAGATGCGCACCATTGCGCGTCCATAGGGGCCATAGGAAGCACGGCAAAGGGGAACCTGGTTGCAGATCGCGGCACCGTCCACCAGCCAGCCGATCGCTCCCATGTCCGCCCAGGAAACCGCGGGGTAGTTGAAGATGGACGAGTAGCGGGCCTTGCCGGCGATCAAGTCGCTGGTCATCTTGTCCCTGCTTTGGCCGAGGGTTTCCGCGGCCGAGTAAAGGTACAGGCCGTGGCCTGCCTCGTCCTGCACCTTCGCCATGAGGATGGCCTTGCGCTTGAGGCTCGGGGCCCTGGTGATCCAGTTGGCTTCCGGCTGCATGCCGATGATCTCCGAGTGCGCGTGCTGCGAGATCTGGCGGAGCAGGGTCTTGCGGTAGGCCTCCGGCATCCAGTCGCGGGGTTCGATGCGCGAGTCCTCGGAAATGATGCGGTCAAAGTACGCCTGACCGGCCTGTTCCCGCTCAAGCTCTTCGGGGGACAGCTCAGCGGGCACAGACTGCAGATTCTGCGATGCCATGGTTGCTCCTAAATATTTACCGACCGTTCGTTCAGAATATGCGGAAGGCGCGAGATGCGTCAAGCGTCCGGGTTGGTCGGGGTGCAGCGCGGGCGTGGGCGTCGACAGGACCCTCGCTCACATATATGGCCAACTGTCCCGACGCTCGCTCAGATATGTGCCCATCTACCACGACGCTCGCTCACGTATAGCGCCATATCGTGGAACGCCCGCTCACATATAAGGCCAACTACCGCGACGCTCGCATATAAGGCCAACTACCGGGACGCTCGCTCGCATATATGACCAAATGGCCGAACCCTCGCTCACATCATGTGAGCGAGCGTCCGGGATGGGCACGGCGCAAAGGCGGAACGACAGCCCGACGGCACTGCCGCCGTCGGGCACTAACGAACCGTTTGGGGGGCGAGCCGCGACGCTCGCTCACATATATGGCCAAAAGCCCCGACCCTCGCTCAGATCATCTGAGCGAGCGTCGGCCGAAAACGCCTCAAAGGTGAGCGAGCGTCCGAGGGGGGAACGACGTAAGGGCGGGACGACAGCGCGACGGCACTGCCGCCGTCGGGCACTAACGAACCGACGGCGGCGACCCGACTGGAACGCTCGCTCAGATCATCTGAGCGAGCGTCGGCGGAAAACGCCTCAAAGGTGAGCGAGCGTCCGCGGCGGGCACGACGCAAAGGCGGAACGACAGCGCGACGGCACTGCCGCCGTCGGGCGCTAACGGACCCCCGAGGCCGGTTCCCGGACCGGGTAACGCTCCCGCCGTGCAGGTAGCCCGCCGCGTAAAGTAGAGTACCCGCTACTCGTGACCGGCCCTAGAGCCAGCGGCTTCAATGGAACTCAGTTGGTCTCAAACGCAGTTCCTGGTCTCTGGGGGTAATCCGTATGTGTGTTTCCTACAGTCTTGTTGTGTCCTTTTCGCGTTCCGCAGCGACGGAGGCAGTCCGTTGAGCTCCGGGATGGAATCCGCTGCCACGTTCGCAGGTTCGTTGCCCGGGCTGATCCTGATGGATTTGGGCCAGGCAATGGTGGTGGTTTGCGTGTGTTTCGACATGGTCCGTGCCATGTCCGTGCCACGATCGCATCGGCGCTATGTGGCCAGCACCATTTTCAGGACCCTGGCGGTACCGTCGATTCTCGTAATGGGCATCAGCGTGCTGGCTAAGGCAATCCAGTTGTCTTGGGCGGACGTGGCCATGGGTGTTTTCGTGATGGTGATGATCATCTTCCGCTGGCACCACGACAAGGACGAGGACAACTGGTGGAAGGGCAAAGGCAAGAAGCTGGCCCGCTGGGCACGGAAGCAACTGGCGCCGCGACCGGCCTTCGCCCCAGTGTCGGCGTCGGCATAAGCGGCCAGCCGGACGCTCGACGCTCGCTCACACATATGTGAGCGAGGGTCTTGGGATTTGGTCATATATGTGAGCGAGCGTCCCAGTCGAGATGCCGCCTTAGTATGGGACCGGCCTTAGTACAGCGCGGACGCGTCCGTCCGTGAAGGATCCTGGGGCGGACCAGCCGGCAGCGCCACAGTGAAGGTGCTTCCACTGCCAGGCTTGCTGCTGCAGGAGATGCTGCCTCCGTGGCGTTCCACGATGGACTTGGTAATGGACAGCCCAAGGCCGACACCTGGAATCGCGGCCTGACGGGCAGCGTTGGTCCGGAAGAACCGGGTGAAAATCCTGGCCGACTCGTCCGTGGTCATGCCCATTCCCGTGTCCTTCACTTCAAGCTGGACCCATCCGTCGTTCCGCTCGGCCCTTACCGTCACCAGTCCGCCACCAGGGGAATACTTGATGGCGTTCGATACCAGATTGTCCAAGGCCTGCCCCAGCCTCAAGGGGTCGGCGTTCGCCCACAGGGGCGCCGGGACGTCGGCGACAAGGCCCACGTGGGCGGCGTCGGCCTGCGCCCGGGCAGAAACCAGGCTATTTTCAACCAGCCCTGCCAAATCCGTGCGCCGCAGATGCACGCTATCCACGGCCGCAGCTGACAAGAGGAGGTCGTCCACCAATGCCCGGAGCCGCTCGGCATTCCGCTCCGCAATCTCCAATCCGCTCCTTGTCGCTGGTGGGAGTTCCTGGGAGCCGCGCAGCACAAGATCGATGTTGCCGAGGATCGATGTCAGCGGCGAACCGAATTCGTGCGAAACGTTGGCAACTAATTCGTCCTTGGCCGCAAGGGCATCGACAACGTCCGTCACATCCTTGAAAACGATGACCGCGCCACCAAAGCCGCCGTCAATGTCGCTTTTCATACCTCGCGCGGCCGTAGATATGGCCCGTTGTTCGGTACCGGCGCCGAACCAAAGGAGATAATCGGAAAATGTCTCCCCCTGAATGGCCCTCCGAACAGGACCCTTTTCGGGCGGAACCGGCGTTCGGCGGTCCTGGCCGAAAACCAGCGGAACTTGTTCGGCGGGTCCCCGCGGGTCTTCCGCCGGCATTGCCACCCGCAGGAATGCCTTTTGTTGGTTGTTGATCAGGAGGGTCTCGCCCTTCGAATCGACGGCGACAATTCCGACGTCGATCGTGTCCAGGATTGTCTTGAGCAGCGTTTCCCGTTCCCTGCTGGCGGCCAACAATTGCCGCAGGGCCTGATCCCTCTGACTTACCCGTCGTTGCTGGAGACGGGCATTTGAGCCAGCCAAACGAATGGAGACTGCCATTGCGAACATCATGAGGGGCAAAAGCAGCACTGAAGAAATGTCTGATGAGCTGGGACGGGGCAAGTGGGAAACGACTGGCGGAACCGCGATGAGGAAAGGACCCACAAAGCTGAGGACCAGGCTTGTCTTGGAAAGCATGCCTGAGGCAGACAGCCAGATCACGGGAAAGATGGCTAATGTGATGAGTCCTGGAATCGCGCTGAAGGCGCCGTTCCGCGTGAACCAAAGGGCAAAAAAATCCAAAATAGGGATTGCCAGGCCTGCGCTCGGCGCCAATCGCTCCCATGGAACCAGCAGGCAGCCCAGGAACAGGACGCCGTGGAGCAGGACTCCCGTGACGAACAACCAATTTTGGATTAACCCCGGCCAAAGAGTGGGCGCCGCGATGGCCAAGCCCGCGATGATGAGGGTTAGTGGCAATTCACAGACTGCCAGCCGGGCGCGGGGCGTGAGCTTTCTGAAGAAGCGGGCGGCCGCGCGGAAAAATGGCTGCTCACTCAAAGTCGAGACCCTTCGTTGGAGATTCGCGAACCAATTACTGCTCCACGCGATTCCCGAAGGAAGCGCCCGGAGTCCACTATTCCCCCAAGGAACCACAATACGACGCCTCGAACGATCAAACTGGAAGTTCGGAGCAGCGCTTAATCCACATATTAGATGCCAGATGGCTTTAATGCTTGTATCGTGAGTATTTGGGTGGCATTTACCGCATTGCGCTGGGCTGTGCGGCGATGTGCACCCTCAAGGATGTCCAATGAGCGAGCCTGGGGTAGCTGTAGTCATTGAGGATGACGACGATGTACGAAATCTGGTTGACGCCATCCTCAAAGAAGCTGGATTTGTGGTGCATTCTGCCGCCACCGGACGCGAAGGCGTCGAAGTTGTTAGGGATCACCACGCCTCCGTGGTGACGCTCGACGTCGGGCTTCCGGACATGGACGGCCACGAGGTCTTGCGGCGAATTCGGCAATTCAGCGACGCATATGTGGTGATGCTGACGGCCAGGCGCGATGAGCCGGACACATTGACGGCTTTTCTCACCGGCGCAGACGATTACGTCAAGAAGCCGTTCCTGCCCCGCGAATTGCGGGCCCGGGTCACCGCCATGATGCGGCGGCCGCGCACGGAAGGCAGGCTTGCGTTGCCGGAGGAGGATCGCGGGGGCGGTTGGGGCGGTTACGACGGCGGTCCGGCCGGGGGCGGTTCGCGTGCCGGTTCAGCCGGGGCCAGTTCAGCCGGGGCCAGTTCAGCCGGGGCCGGTTCAGACACGGCCGAGCAAGCGGTGATCAAGCACAATGGCCTGGCCCTGAACTACAAATCACGCACAGTGACTCTTCAGGGTTCCTCCCTGACTTTGACGCGAAGCGAGTTCGATCTGCTCTTCGACCTGCTCCGGGCCAACGGGGAAGTACGGACGCGTGCTGACCTCGTGAGGGCGGCGCGCGGTGACTACTACGACGACGATGCGTACATCAGCGACGCCGACGAACGGGCTGTTGAGACCCACATCGGGAACCTCCGCCGAAAACTCCGCGAAGATCCACAATCGCCGCGCTTTCTACAGACTGTCCGAGGAGTCGGGTATCGACTCACTCCGAAAAGATCGGACTAAGCGTTTACGCCCGGCCGGCGAACGTCAATCGTTCCGGAGTACGTAGCTGTCCTTTAGTTCCTGGACCGTCAGGTGCCCGCATTCTGCAACTTCCTTTAGCAGCGGCCGGGCCTCACGCAATTCACTTTTTCGAATGCGTTCCTCCAGCTGTGCTGCCAGTACCGCGAGGCGAACTCCGCCAACCATGGTGGACGACGTCCGGAGGCTTAGCACCGCGTTGAGGGCAGCCGCGACGTCACCGCGCTCGACGGCGGTCGCCAGGATTTCGTATCGCCTCGCCCAGAGTTTCGCGAAGTCGCCCGCAAAGGTACGCGCGATCAGTGGATTGTCCACTTGATCTTCCAGGAGTTGGAATTCCGCGAGGTCCAGTATGGGATGTTCGGCCAGCGGGACAGCAGGCCGCGCGCTCGAGTCATCAGATGAGCCGGGATGGCTCGGATCTGAATCCTCGTTGACCTCGCTGGAACCTGAACTGAACATAGCCCAATGCTACTTTCTGAATTCCGGAAAAACCGAACTTATGCTTATCTTAAGGAAATCTTAGGCCTTTCTTGATTTAACTCTTTTCCTCGCGTACGGCCAATTCGGACAATGCGAGATTTGGCTCAGCCTCCGCTGAAGGTGGTTATAGCATTGATCACAGCCGGCCCCAGGATGGCGATGAACAGCACTGGGAAGATAAAGAGCAGAAGCGGGAAGAGAACCATCACCGGAAGCTTCATCGCCTTCTCCTCGGCCCGCTGGCGGCGCTTCACCCGCATCACCTTCGCCTGGACCCTCAGGACCCGACTGATGGCAATGCCGTAGGTATCCGCTTGAATTACTGCCTGCACGAAGCTTCGGATCTCAGGCACGTTAGTGCGTTCTGCCAGTGCCAGATAGGACTCGCGGCGGCTTCTTCCAACCTGCATGTCCTGCAGCGTCCGCACCAACTCCTCCGCGAGCGGGCCCTTTCCATTTTCTCCTGCGCGGGCCATGGCACCTTCAAAACCAAGGCCTGCCTCGACTGAGATCAGCATTTGGTCCATGGTATTTGCGAGTTCCAATTGCATGGCCTTTTGACGCTCCTGCCCTTTGCTGTACAGCATTAGGTCCGGAATAAAGTAACCAAGCAACGCAACAAAAATCCCCACGAGCTTAAGTATTCCGCTCGAGCTGTTGGCACTGATAAAAAGGCCAAAAAGTGCGCCGCACAATCCAAGGAAAGGCTTGGCCGCTAGGACGCGTCCCAAAGGGAGCGACGGCGGACGGCCGGCCAGTGCAAGCAGCCGATCCAGCTTCTGGACGTAGCTTCCAGGGGTCAGTCGGTAGCCGATGAACTCGAGTGCGCCGCCACGACTTTGTGGACCGGCGTCGGCAATGGTTTCGCCCCTTGTCAATAGCACCCGGACGGCACGTTGGGCTTTGCGGTCAACCGAAAGGAAGGACCAAGCAAGGTAGGCAATTGGCAGGGACACCAGCAGTAAGGACAACAGGAGTGAGGGATTCACGCGTCACCTCAAAACTTCAAGTCGATGATCTTGCGCATCCAGAGACCGCCGATGGTCATGAGAATGACTGACAGCACAATCATTCCCCAACCGAGCGGGTGGGTGAACATCACGTTCATGTAGCCGGGGTTGACAACCAAGAGCATGGCCACGATGCCGAAGGGAAGCGCCATCAGGATGTATCCCGAGAACTTGCCCTCCGCGGCCAAGGACTTGATATGTCCCTTGATCTCGCTGCGTTCGCGTATGGTCTCGTTGACTTGGTCCAGGACCTCCGCAAGGTTTCCGCCCACCTCGCGGTTGATTTGAATGGCTTGCGCTATCCACACAAAGTCCTCGCTCCGCATTCGATCCGCCGTATCGTTGAGCGATTCCTCGAGATCGCGGCCAAGACTCGTCTCTGTAATGATCCGGCGCATTTCCTCTGCCGTGGGGCTGGCCGATTCAGAGGCCGCAGCGTCGATGGCACGAAGTATGCTGTGCCCGGCCCGCAGGCCGCCGGAGAGTAGTTGGAGGGTGTCACCGAGCTGAGCATCGAATTTCCCGCGCCTTTTGCCGGCCAGAGAACCGAGGAAGAGCCGCGCCACGAAGGGTGCCGGGATAAAGAACAGAAAGGCCACCACCGGGCCGCCGACAATGAGCCCGATCAAGGCACCCACGAATGCGCCGGCAATCACGAGAATGAAGAATTCCGCTTGGCTCATTCTCAGTCCGGCATTCTCCAGTTCCTCACGGTTGAAAAGCCGGACGTTGCGCCTGGTCAGGACCCCATGAAGTACCTCGGCGGTAGAACCAGCAAAGCGCGTCAGTTGGGAACCGGAGCCTTCTTGGTAGGGCCGTCTCTGATCCAGCGGAACTTCCGGGGTTTTCGGCAGGATCACGGCCACCCCGAAGAGCAGGATGGCTGAAAGCATCATGGCCGTTCCGGTCAAGAGGATCATGTTTCCTTCACGTCCTTGCTGCTGTTGCCAAGGGAGCGGCAAACACCCCGGGAGAAACGCGAATGCCCAAGTCATCGAACCGGTCGATGAACCGCGGACGGATACCCGTCGGGACGGGCCTTCCAAGAAACATTCCGTGGGCGTCGACACCTGCCGAGTAGTCGAAAACAAAAGCGTCCTGGAGGGTGACGATGTCGCCTTCCATGCCTTGAACCTCCGTCACATGCGTAATTCGGCGCGTTCCGTCCCGTAACCGGGAGATTTGGATGATGAGATTCACGGCGGACGCTATTTGCTCTCGGATTGCTCGCAACGGCAGGTCCATGCCCGCCATGAGCACCAGGGTTTCGAGGCGCGCCACTGCGTCGCGAGGGGAATTTGAGTGCACTGTAGAGAGGGAACCGTCGTGACCGGTATTCATCGCCTGCAGCATGTCGAGGGACTCTCCGCCGCGGACCTCGCCGACGACGATCCTGTCCGGGCGCATACGAAGGGAGTTCCGGAGCAACTCCCTGATGGTCACTTCGCCCTTGCCCTCGGTGTTCGGCGGCCTGCTCTCAAGCCTGACAACATGTTGCTGTTGGATCTGCAGTTCTACGGCGTCTTCAATCGTGACGATGCGGTTGTCTTCCGGAATGAAGGAAGAAAGTACATTCAACAACGTGGTCTTGCCGGTTCCGGTACCTCCGGAAACAATGATGTTCAGTTTCGCCTTGACGCAAGCATTGAGGAGCTCGGCCATCTCAGGCGTGAGCGTGCCGAAATCGATCAGGTTCCTGACGGTCAACGGTATTTTGCTGAATTTTCGGATGGTCAGCGACGAACCGCCCACAGCCAGCGGAGGGATCACGGCGTTGACACGGGACCCGTCCTCAAGTCGCGCGTCAACAAGCGGAGATGACTCGTCGATCCTGCGCCCCACCTTCGAAACGATGCGTTCAATGACCCTCCTGAGATGGTCCTCGGAGCTGAATCCGGAGTCCGTGAGGATCAGTTTTCCTTTTCGTTCGACGTAGATCTGGTCCATCCTGTTAACCATGATTTCGGTGACCTCTGGGTCGTCCAGCAATCGTTGGAGCGGCCCATAGCCAAGGACGTCGTCCGCCACGTCCGCCACGAGCCTGCTGCGCTCGTCCGCGGACAGCGGGACCTGCTCTGCGTCGATGATCCGGATGAGTTCTTCCCGGGCAGTTGACCGCAACTCCTGTTCGCTGACGCTCGAGTCGTTGAACCTCGCCCCGAGCCGCTCGAACAATGCGGTGGCGGCGCGCCGCTTGAGGGCAGCGAAGGCGTCCACCGGTTGCTGGGCTCGAGGCTTTGGCGAGTCCGGTAGGTCGGACAGCTTCATTGACGTGTGGGACTTTGAGACGCTGCCAGGCTTTGGCCTCACTTGCTGAGTGGACTCAGCGAAGGTCGGTTTAGGAGACAGCGCGCCAAGCCCAGGGTTTCCGGAGGACGCTTCGGCCTTGTCCTCGGCAGCATGCAGGCGTTCGGACAGCTTCATCAGACCACTACCCTTCTGTGCAATTTGCGCTGCGCCGTGGCACGCCACGTGGGATTGAAGCGCTCTACGAGTTGCTTGAGTCCTTTGACGGCCGGATCCTTCACCGCGTCCTGGAGCACGGGAATGCCGCGGTTGGTGGAAAACGCCACGGCTTTCGATCGAGGGATGCTCACGTCAACCGGAGCACCGACGGTCGATTCGACGTCCTGCACCGAGAGACCGGACTTGGAATCAGCCATATTGAGCACCACGTGCCGGGTTTCCGGCAAGAGGTTCAGCCTACGGAGAATGTCCAGGCCGGAACGGAGGCCTCGGACGCTTGGAACGTCCATGCCAGTCACCCAGACGGCGTCCGAGCATTGTTCGAGGGCAGCGAGCCCGATCTCGGGTAGCCCGGGCGCAGTGTCCACCACCACGTACTGGAACTCCTGGGCCAACTGTTCGAGGAGCCGGCCCACCTGTTGCGGCGTGATTTCGTCTGCTTCGACCGGGTCCTTCGGCGCGCACAGAGCATAGATGCTTGCCGGGTGGACCGTCAGGAAGGCCTTGAGTACAAGAGAGTCCTGGCTGGCCGACGGCGTGACGGCGTCGGTAACGGTGTGTTCCGGATTGAGGTAGAGCCCGGAGGCGACGTCGCCGAATTGCAGGTCCAGGTCCACGATCACCACGCTCATTGGCGCGATCTTTCCCAGCCCCACGGCGATGTTCGTGGCGATAGTCGTTTTGCCCACGCCGCCCTTGGGCGAAAAGACGCCGATCACCAAGCCTTTCGGGGAGCCTGCTTGCTTGGGTTCCATGGTGCGCTGACGGCTGGCGAAAGACTGGCACGCGCGCTCAAGCATGACCCGGATCTGGGCCACATCCGCTGCCGGGCTCATGATGTCGCGAATGCCGGACCGCATGGCTTGGAGGACGAATGCGGGATCCAGTTCACTGACAAGGATCACGCTCAACTCCGGCAACTGCACATCAAAAACCGTGGCCAGGCGAAGAGCATCCTCCACGGGCACACCGGGTCCCAGAATCAACACCTCAAGTTGCTCCTGACTGAGCGCCCCGAACAGTTCTGCCGGATCAGCCGGCAAAATGCTCGTGAAGAAGGTCTGCACGCTTCCGGGCAGGCCGCCCGCAACAGCTTGGCGCAGCCGTTGATCAAAATCGGTGTTGGGCGTTATCAGGACAAAACGGCTCACCTGTATACCCCGCTCTGCTGGATAACGGTGGGGCCGCTGTCTTTGGCATCCAACGGCTCTTTGCTCAGCCAGATCTTGGCGTACTCGGCGGCGAAGACAATCTTGGCTGCGTCCACATCACTTACCGCAACCGTGAGCAAGAGGGCACCGGTGGGAAGGCTTGTATCGCCGGAGTTGGCCGCGGCACCAGACCCGGGAGCCGGCGTCGGCTGCGGGCTTGCGGTCGCTTGGGGAGCGCGCTGGACCGCGGTCAGAAGAACCTTGGGGATGGTCAATTGAGTGGTCCCTTTGTCCGTCTTCGAGTCACTTCCGCCGCTGGATATGGAGATGAAGATGCCAACATGGTCGCCAGGAACGAGTCGTCCGCCGACCACCCGCTGGGGTTCCAATTGGAACGAGACCTCCTGTAGCCCTGCCGGCACCTTGACATCCCCAGGAGTCTTGAGCGCGTCCGGCGCCACCAGTCTTTCCGAAACCAGCGTCTCGCCAGGGACGAGGTCGACGGCGGCCACCTTGCCGGTGGAGTCGGCCAGAGTGTGCAGGGCTGACTGCGGGACGGCCGATTGCGGAAGCTGCTGGGTGGCCAGGGAATCCTTCATGGCATCCACAGAGGTGCCAGCCGGGATGGCTGTCTTGACTACCAACACGTCAACCGGCGTCAGGTTCTGGACTGCCCGTTGATCCGCGCCTTGAGCGTAGGAGAAGACGAGAATCACCCCGACGACGGCGAGCAGTGCCGCTGCCGATCCGGCCAACAAGCGTGACTTCACTTACTACTCCTGTGCTCGAAGAATGGATGAAAACTAGGGGGTGAGGCGCACAATGGTGGCCCCGTAGGCGTCGACCGGGCCCAGCGTGTAGCCGTCGGCCAGCGAGACATACTTGACGAAGCTTCCGATGATTCCACGGCAATTTCCGGTGCAGGCAAGAGCGTTGGAGACATCGGAATTCGTGTTATGGAAGCTGTCCGGAAGACTGTTGTTGCCGCTGAACTTCCACCCCGTCACTTTGAATGCGGCGAAGGACACCAGATGGTAAACGGCCCCGCTTCCGGTACCTGTGACGGCGTCGAACACCGGAAGCAGGACCACGACGTCGCGCCCAGCGGTGATGGTGTCGGCCCACTTTTGAAGAGTGGCTGAACAGTTACCCGGTGCACTGTTACCCGGAGCGCTGCCGCTTTCGCTGACCGCAAGGTTAACCGTGCCTCCGCACGCTCCCGCATCCTGGGTGATCCAACCGTAGCCTCCTGCTACAAACGCGCCCGAGGGGCCGTACAAGCAGCCGGGGTTTGCGTTGGAACCGTGATCCTGAAGGAGCTGGAGGGCTCCGCCAAGGAACCCCTTCACCTGGCAGACGGAATAGGCGATGGGAAAAGGGGTCCGTCCAGCGAGGGCGCTACCCCACTGGACACTCGAGGTGGTCACAACATCGGTTGTGGCAAAGCCAAGGACGCGGGCGAAGAAGAGCGAGACGGCGTTCGGCGCGCCACCCGACTGCTGGGCTCCGGCGGTCACACTTACTTTACGGTTGAGCAGGTCCAGGCTGATCGATTTGATATTGCCCAGGCCGTTGTTGGCGTTTTTGTTTGCCAGGTCAATAGCTACCGGCGACGTGATCGAGCAATTCAGATCACTCGTGTTCGCGGCGCATTTCTGCGCGATCGCGAGGGCGGCGGCGTCGGATCCGTTCTGTACTTGAGCCCTCTTCGAGTACAGCATTCCTGCATCCACGGCGAGGGCGGCAAACCCGAGCAGCACCACCAGCGAGAGAGCGACAAGGACCGCGACCGCACCGCGCTCGCCGTCGTCCCCGCTCCTCAGCCGCTGCATACCATGACTCCTACTCCTTGCATGGGGAAAGGCCCCGCGATTCCCGTGAGAGTGCTGAGGGTGTACTTGATGGTCACGGACATCTGGGCACCGGACGTGCAGCTGGCCGGGCTGAAGGTGAAGTTCGTGTCTGCCAACCCCGGGTTCAACGACACGGCGGCGTTCTTCGCCGCTGTCTTGGCAGCCGTTTGGTCGTTAGAGATTGCCATGACGCGAACTCCTTCGCGTGCTGCGTTCGAGAGCGACACCTGCACGTTGTAGACCCTGCCGAATTCCATGATGCCCAGGAGCAACATGATGAGGACCGGTGCCAGGATGGCGAACTCGACCGCCACTGCGCCCCGCTCTGATGCCCTCGGCATGATGTTGCCCTCCCAGAGAACAGATAGTTCGAATCAAGCAGAGTGGCGGCCGCCTGAATGCCGCCGCCACTCGGGAATTGCTTGGTGTGCCCCGACTTGCCGGCCGGGGCACTTTATGGTGCGGCTCCTAGGCGCAGCTGCCGGTACCCCCTGAAGTGGTGGCAGGCGTCCAGGCCTTGCCGCTGACGGAACACTGGACCTGGGAAAACGTCTCCCTGACGGTGCTGCCCAGCAGCGTCACGGCCGCGATGATCACCACTGCGATAAGGGCGACCATGATGCCGTATTCGACGGCGGTCGCTCCGGTTTCGTCACGCCCCGCGTGAGAAACGGACTTTAGGAAAGCGGAAAGCATTGAAGCTCCTTGCTGTCTGGTGCGAACGAGGCGGACCTTCTAGGAGCACACGTTCGTGGTCGAGTTCCAAGTCTTACCGGCCACTGAGCACTGGACCTGGGAGAACGTGTTCTTGACCGTCCCACCCAGCAGGGTGACAGCGGCGATGATAACCACTGCGATGAGGGCGACCATGATGCCGTATTCGACGGCGGTGGCGCCCTTTTCGTCACGACGGATACGGGATGCGGCATTGGAGAAGAAAGCAAACATGTGAAACTCCTGAGCGAGTTGGGGGATGTGGGCTGGTCCAGCACCAGCTCACAAGCAACTTAGCAACGCCCGACACCCCATGGAGCAGTCCTTGGGACTTCCTGTGGCAAGACTTGCGATCCTGCGCATTTCTTGGGCTAAACCTAGGGAAACCCTGCGATCCTGGGCTTCCCCGCCGAGCGCGATCAGACGTGGGAAAACAGCGCAACGGGACCCCCGCCGTCGGGCCCGAACTGACTGTCCGCGGCATCCCCCTTCGACGCTCGCTCACATATATGGCCCTTTGGCGGAACGCCCGCTCACAAGATGTGAGCGAGCGTCCGCCGAAAAACGCCCCAAAGGTGAGCGAGCGTCCGGTCGGGAACGGCTGCAAAGGCGGGACGACAGCGCAACCGGACTCCCGCCGTCGGGCCCGAACTGACCGTCGCCGGCAGACCCGCGACGCTCGCTCACATATATGGCCCTTTCGCGGAACGCTCGCTCACATATGTGCCACTCTGACGGAACGCCCGCTCATATCATGTGAGCGAGCGTCCGCCGGAAACACCACATAAGTGAGCGGGCGTCCGAGGGGGTTAGGCGGGTGGGTGCTCGACCGTCACGGTGCCGGCGTCGCCGTCGACGGTGATTTGTTGGCCGCTCGTGAGCCGCTGGGTGGCGACTCCGGTGCCGAGCACAGCGGGGATGCCGTACTCCCGCGCCACGATGGAGCTGTGGCTCAACGGGCCGCCGACGTCGGTGACCACGGCAGAGGCCATGGCGAACAACGAGGTCCACGCGGGAGTCGTGATGCGGGCAACCAGGACCTCACCGGGCGACATCTGACCGAAGTCCTGCGGGCCGCCCAGGACGCGCGCAGGGGCACTGACCCGGCCTGCACTCGCGCCGACGCCTTTGATGACGTCGCCCTGTTGCTCCTGGGAGCGTGCCGGCATCATCGATTCGAAAGCGCGCTTCATCCAACGGGTCTCCGGCAGCAGTTGCGGGGCCGACGCCTTGGCCTGGCCCCGCCAAAGCATCTTGCGCTCCTCGACGACGTCGGCACGGACGGGGCGCGCCGCCCCCGTAATTGCCACCGCCACCGGTGCGAGGGGCTCGGTCGTGACCGGCGGTTTCGGCGCGGCGAGGCCGAACTCGACGGCGCTTTGCAGCTCCTGCTGGCGCAGCCAGAACACGTCGGCGGGAGCGGCGATGACGCCGGAGTAGACCAGCCGTTGCCCGAGTTCGAGCAGCATCCGCCGGATCAGCGGCCAGGCGAGCCCGACGTCGGCCAGGGCATCTTCGCGGATCGGTGCAGACTTCTGCGCCCACCGGAGCAGACGAATGAAAGGCGCCCTACGACTCCGCCCGAGCCGGGTCCGCCCAAGCCGGGCAAGCATCCGCTCGGTTTGGTCCTCCCGCCGGGCGGCCGAGAGCCGCTGACGCTCATGCGGGTCGTTGCCTTGTCCCCGCAGGTAAAACTTCACGGTGTCGAGCAGCGCCGAAGGATCGTCTGCCGGCACCGGGCTGAGGAAGTCCAGGTTGTAGACCGCGTGGCCGAACCGATCGAGATGAGCCTGGAAGCGCGGATGCCACTGCTGCCAAAGGGCCGGGTCCATGCCGGCGGGCGGGAGCCAGCTGCGCTGCGACTCGGCCAGGGCCGCCGTCGGTTGATTGAGGATCGCCTGGGTCAGTCCCTCAACGTCACGGGCCCAGGTCGCGAGGTCGTACAACGATTTCTCCGCGCGGATGGGCTCACTGTCGAAGCCGAGGAGAAAAGTCTCGGCAGGGGGATCCCCCGCGCGCCGGATGAGTTTGTCGTAATACGCCCGGAAGGAGATTTCGCTCATGGCAGCGATCGGAATGACTGACTCCACAGCCGTGTAGTACACGGTTCCGGCGTCCAACAACGTCCGGACACCCGCAAGCAGTTCCTCTCCCGAAAGCTCCCCCACGGACTTGGACGACCAGTCCTCGAGCACCTGCTTGTAGCGGGGATGCGAGAAATTCCGCCAACCATCCATGCCCATGTGCGCCTTGCCGCGAGCCAGGGCGACCATGGCCGCCGGCGACTTGCCCATCATTCGCCACATTGCCGAGCTGAGGAAGTAGTAGTAGGCGTACCCGTTGATGGTGGGCAGTCCAACGTCGCCATCCCTGACGACCTCACTCCCGACGGCTTCGTTCATCAGGGCCTTGAGCGAACGGGTGACCGAGCCGTCAATGAGGTCGGCAAACAGCGGCGAGAGAGGGTCCGGCAGTTGTTCCACGATGCTCGCCCGGAAATAGAGCCCCTTCGGATAGGGCAACGGCCAGGTGTCCGGAGTGTCAGCTACGGGTTCAGGCAGTGCCGTGATGGGCCGGGATTGCAGCATGAAGAAATTGCCGTCGGCCCGTGCCCATTCGATGTCCTGCGGAGTGCCGAAGTAGTCCGAAATCCGTGTTCCATGGCGGGCCAGCGCGGCGGCAGCTCCGTCGTCGAGGACGGCCTGCTTCCGAAGAGCCGTGGGGACCGGGCGCTCCGTCGTCCCTCCCTGGTCGTGGGCGCGGTCCGCTGCAGCGGCGTTGGCAGCGGCGCCCTGGTCGGCGGCGCCTTCCGCGTAGACGGTCATGACTTCCTTGTCGGCCGTCCGGCGCGAGAGCACGCGGCCGGTTCCGGCTTCGACAACAATGTCATCCGTGGTGACTGTTCCACTGACCACGGACTCCCCCAGGCCCCACGCGGCACTAATCGCGATCTGGTCGCGGCGGCCATTGGCGGGGTTGGCGGTGAACATGACCCCGGCCGCCTCGGCCTCGACCATCCGCTGGACCACGACCGCGAGGCGAACATCTCCCGGTGCGATGCCTTCACGCTCCCGGTAGGCCATAGCCCGCGCCGTCCACAAGGAAGACCAGCAATCAATGACTGCCGCATCCAAGGCTTCCGCCCCGCGGACGTTGAGGTAGGTTTCCTGTTGCCCGGCGAAGCTGGCCGAGGCGAGGTCTTCGGCCGTGGCGGACGAGCGCACCGCAACGGGCACGCCGTCGTCGCCGTCGCCTGGCGCGCCGGAGCCGCCGTCGGGCGCGGGCACGTCGTCGTCGCCGCCGGGCGGCCCGGAGTCGCCGTCGGGCGCGATTGCGCCATCGGCGGCGCGGAGGCCTTCGTAGGCGGCGGCGAGCTCGTATGCGATGGCCGCAGGCATGCTGCCGCCGGTGAAAAGGTTCCGGATTGCGGCCGAGGCGTCCTCGTAATCCTGCGGCGTCGCCTCCGACGGCAGGGCCGCCAGTTCCTGGATGCGCGCCTCAATCCCATTGGCATCCACGAAGGCCTCATACGCGGCGGTGGTCAGCACGAACCCCGGAGGGACCGGGAGCCCGGCGCGAACCAGCTTGCCCAGCCCGACGCCCTTGCCACCAGCCACGGCGACGTCGCCTGCTTGCACATCGGCGAAGTTGTAGATGTACGTCATGACCGTCGCTCCTTGTCGCGGAGGCGCCCTCATCGAGCCTGGCTCACAACATACTGCCACGCCGTCGAGCGAGAGGCGATGGCTGGGCCGACCGGCTTCCTACTGCTGGTCCAACGCGCGTTTTACCGCCGCCTGGTCGCAAGCCTGGAGAACGCGAATGAACTCGTCCATTGCTTCCGGGCCCTCATCGGTGTCTGCCGCGCGAACAAGGTGCGAGGCCAGGATTGCGACCTTGACGTTCGTCATGCTGCTGCAGCTCACGAGCAGTTTGAAGGCGGCGTCGGAGCTGAGGAGCAACCGCCCCATCAGGATGCCGCGTGCTTGGTTGATGACGCCCCGCGTAGCATTGGCGCCCGCGACGGCGTCGCGCGCCGCTTGCTCGGTTTCCCGCCGCAGCGTGGACGTCAGGTCGATCGTGGACCCCTCGAGCACGACGGTCCCCGATGGGCCCAGCTGCGCGTTCCCCGCCGTCAGCACGCGACGGACATGTCCCTGCGCGTCAATGATCCGGTGGTAGATACAGAAATGTCCGCCCTCGCGGAACACTTGAGCCAGGATCTCCATGGTCCGCGGCCTGTCCTCAGGGTGCTTGTGCGACATCAACAGCTCAAGCGTGGGCACTACTTCCCCTCGCTGGTAACCGTGGAGATTGAAGAGCCCGTCGGACCATTCAGCTTTCCCCGTGAGAGGGTCAAAGAGGAAGGTTCCGGCCAGAAAGCCGGGGGCGCCCAGTGCACTCGAGTACGTATGGGGGCTGTCCAACATCGCGCAAAGACTCATTTCCTAAGCGTGCTTATCAATTCAGGTCCAGAATACAGCGCGCGCGACGGCGGCCCGAACCGTCGGCGCTCCGGCCCACCCGCGCCCCGGGGCTAGTTTCCCAGCCGGACGTTTGTAGCGCCGGTACGGGAAACAAGCCCCGGTACGCGTTCACTTAAGCGCCGGTACGGGAAACAAACCCCGGTATGCGTTCAAATTAGCGGGTTTAGTCCTTCACCACCACCTTGCCGACCATTCCAAAGTAGTCGTGCAGTGCGCAGATGTAGTCGTACACGCCTGCCTTGTTGAACGTCACTGTGAATGTCACGCCCGGCGGCAAAATGCCCGAATTGAGCTGTCCGCCGGTGTAATTCGTCGGATCGCCCAGCGGCGGGAACGGGTTGGCTGGCTCGGCACCGAAGGTCACAGTGTGCGGCTCACCCATGCCGTTGTTCACGAAGCTGACTTTCTCACCCACGTGGATGACCACTTTGGGTTCGATGAACCGCATGACCATGGCGACGCCGTCGTCGGCTCCGGCAATCACCGTGTGGCTGTCCGCCTGGTCGCGGGCGTCGCTCCATAGCTTGTAACCGTCACGGACGATGGCCCGTTCAGCCCGCTCTACCCGGTTGTTGTACTGCTCCTGGCTGAACGGATAGTCCGTGCCCTTGGCCCGCACGTGGACCGTGCCCTTCTGTCCTGCGCCATGAACCAAGCAGTAGTACGTGAAATCGCCGGTATCCGGGAACGTCAAGGTGTAGGAACCCACTTCGGCGAACCCACTGTTCGAGACGTTCGACATCACACCGGAGTTGTAATAGGAGTGTCCGTCGTAGGACGTGCCGCCCTGCGCTGATATGTAGAGGGGGCTGAAAGGATCAAAAGGTTGGGTGGACTCGATGGTCTGCCCTGCGGCCAGGAAAGTGACCGTATGGATTTCGGCCGCGTTGGCCTCCCAGGTGACCTTGTCACCTGCATTGATGAAGATGTTCTTCGGCAGGAAGGACATTCCCTGGATGGCCTGGTCCGACGATTCGGAGCCGACCTGGACAGTCCACGTCCTTGCGGATTTGCCGCTGTCCGCCGACGCTGTGCCGCTCAGGGCCACCGGCAGCACCAGGGCAAGGAGCAAAATCATGAGCGCTCGAAGGCGCGGCAATAGAAGGGGTTTTGGATGAGCAGTCATAAGACTCATTCCTTAGGAAAATCTTTGCTGACCGGCTGTTACAGCCTGGAAATTTTGAGGCGCCGGAGACCATGGCGTCGTTTGACGGTGACTCGGTTTCCTTGAACTTCCCTATGAACTTCAGCTCGCAGCTACTGCCCATCCCCCGCATACGGTGCGGCGCCACGACGTTGGGGCCATGCAGGAACCTCCCTTGCTCGCAAGGATAACGTCCAGCTCCGTGGGCTAAGACCCGCATTACGGAACCGAAAGGACACGGCAAAGCCGGCCCGTATGAAGGCGAGAGATTTATCTCTCATCGTGCTCCTTGAACGTTATTTTGTCGAGACACCGTGATTGCAGACGGGCAGTTTTTGTGGCCGAAATGAGGCCTTGCCGGATGCGTTTTTAACCCACCTGAGTGATACGTTCCGGACATGAACGGACGACGGCGACTGTGGCTTGCGGCGGGGCTGGCGATCCTGCTGGCCCTTGTGGTGATCATTGCCGCGGTGATCGGCGGATCCAACAGGACCTCGTCCGGACCCTCGCCCTCAAGCGCCTCCTTACGCCCAACGGCCAGCAGCACGCCGTCGGCGACTCAAACCCATGCGCCCTCGGCGGCGGCGCCGGCCCCGCCGACAATCCCGGAGCTTCCGGCGGCGCCCATGAACGTCCTGGTGATCGGCAGCGACAGCCGCGCGAATGCCAGGGACCAGAACAACCAGACCGTCACAACGGGCCAATCATCGGACCAACGCTCGGATTGCCTGATGCTGATCCACGTTCCGGCGGACCGGCAAAAGGTCTACGGCATTTCGATCATGCGCGACAACTGGGTGAACATCCCGGGTTATGGCGCATCCAAAATCAACGCCAGCCTTGAAGTGGGAGGTATTCCCCTGGTGGTCCGGACCGTCGAGACGCTATTGGGTACGCATATAGACCACACCGTCATGCTGGATTTCCAGGGCTTCAAGGTCCTCACGGATGGCTTGGGCGGGATCGACGTCAATGTCACTCTGCCCTTCACCGCCAGCTTTGACACCCATCACGTCTTTATGGCCGGCGTCAATCACTTGGACGGGGAGGCAGCGTTGGAGTTCGTCCGCGAGCGCTACTCGTTCGTGGACGGGGACTACCAGCGCGTCCGCAACCAGCAAACGTTCCTTCGGGCCCTTCTGAGCAAGCTAAGGGGCGGAATCCAGACTCCCGCTGCCGTCCTCGGTCTGGTCAACTTCGCCACGAACTACCTCACGGTGGACCAGGGATACGACCCGGCCTCTGTCGCCATCCTGGCTTACGGACTCCGCACCGTGGATCCCCAGGCCTCCGTCTTCTTCACCCTGCCCACTGCGGGCACGGGTACTTCCCCGGACGGACAATCGATCGTGCTGCCGGACTACGCGGGAATTGGAGAAGTGGCCGCGGCACTGCGGGACGACACACTCCCGCAGTATGTCGCAGCTCACGGCTACTGAGCCGGCCACTCAACACTCGCAGAGATCTTGATTGAATATTTAACTAATCTTCGAGAAAAGCTTGCGGGATCCTTGCCGCTTCCTAAAATTCCTGCCGGAAAGTAGAGGTCATCGGGGGCAAGTCAGAGAAATCCCGGCCCAATGGGCCTCAAGGAAACGGAAATCATCATGGGTCTCAACCTGAAAACCACCACTGGCAAAGTCATTGCTTCCCTGGCCCTGGTCGGCACGGCTGCCGGCGTGGCAGGACTCGGAACCTACGGTGCCTTCACCTCCAGCACCTCCGCCAGCAACACCGTTGCCTCCGGCATTGTGAACATCGCCCTGGGCGCATCCGGCACCACGAACCGGCTTAGCGTCGCCGCTTCCGGCCTGGTCCCCGGCGACACCGTGCAGCGCGTAGCCACCCTGAGCAACGCCACAGGAAACCAGGCCCTGTCAGCGATCACCCTGACTACCTCGGCCTCCCCGACCTCCTTGCTGGACACCAGCACCACCATGGGCCTGCAGGTAGCCGTGGATGAGTGCTCCGTGGCATGGACCGAGGCCGGCACCGCCCCTGCGTACACCTACACCTGCGGCGGCACCACTACTTCGGTGCTGGCTTCCCGTCCGGTGATCGGCTCCAACGTGTCCCTGGCCAACCTGACCGCGGTCACGGCCGGACACACCGATAACCTTCGGGTCACCCTGACCCTGCCCTCCACGGCCGACAACACCCTCCAGAACCAGAGCAGCACAATCGCGTTCAACTTCACGGGTACCCAGCGCACCGCAACCAACCAGTAACCACGCCGAGTAACCACGCCCCAACCCCAAGCCAGCCCTCCGCCGTCGAGCCCCCCCTGAAAACGACGGCGGAGGGCCTCCCACAAGAATGGAGACCCAGCCATGACCGCATCACCGGTCCGCCAGCCGCGGGTCTCATCGAGGATTGCCCGGGCCATGGTCAGCGCCATCACGACCACCCTGATGGTGGCGGCGGTCGCTGCGTTCCTGTTCCTCGCCGTCGGGCCCCGCGTCCTGGGCTACCAGACCAGCACCATGCTCACCGGCTCGATGTCGCCGCTGATCAACCCCGGGGACGTGGTTGTCACGGTTCCCGTCGCGGTCCAGAACCTGAAGGTCGGGGACATCATCACGTACCACATTCCGGTGGAGGACCAGCGGGTGGAGACCCACCGGATCATCGACCTGGCAGTGAACAGCCAAGGCACAGCCACTGTCCGCACAAAGGGCGACGCGAACAACGGCGCCGACCCCTGGACAGCAACGTTGGCTGGTGGCCAGGTTGACCGCCAGGTGTTCACCGTTCCGTACCTGGGCAATGTGATCCGCGCTCTCCGTGATCCCGTTGTCCTGAAGGTCCTGATGTATGGCGCTCCGGCCGCCCTGGTTGTCATGGTGCTCGTCTCGATCTGGCGGAAAAAGCCCGAAAACGACGGCGCCGTAGACGCCGGAGCCACTGGGGATGCCGGCGCTGGGCGGGCCCTGCCGGCCTTTGATCGCCGCCCCCTCAAGCGCCTTGCCAGGGAGATGAAGAGCAAAGAGGCCGCTGAGAAGTTCGCGGCCGCCTACGCCAAGTTGCTGCCGCAGCGGGTCGACAAGATCAGCCACGCCCTCAGCACCGGGAACAATGACCTGGCCATGGACGCGGTGCTTAGCCTGAAAACCAGTTCCTCGATGGTGGGCGCGCTCCGGATGGAACAGCACTGCGTCAGCCTCGAACACGCCCTGGTCATGACCGATCACACCGCGGCGATCCAAGCGGGGGAACTCGTACGCCAGCACCAACCCCAGCTGGAAAAAGCCCTGGGCGGCCACACCGCACGCCGCGCCGCATGAAACTATCTTCACAGAACCGAACCGGGTGCCCTGCCCCTTCCGCACGAAAGCGGTAAGAATGGAATGGACCCCCGGGCCTGACAGAAAGCCGCTGACCTTGCGTAGAAGCCGGAGCACCGCCGACGTCGCGAAGACGCCTGCGTTGGGCCGGGTCGCCGCGGTCCTGGCGGCGGCTGCGGTATTGATCTTCGCTCCCGGTATCGCCCAGGCAGCGTTTACTGGAATGGACTCCGCTTCAACCAGCGTAGGGACGATGTCGCTCCCCGCCCCGACCGGAGCAAGTGTGACGGCAACCTGCGTGTCACGCAGCCTTAGCATCGTTGTGACTAGCTACGGAACGGTGCCCCGCGCCACCTCCTACGATTTCACGGTGACGAACCCCGGCGGCGGCAACGTGCAAACGTCCAATGGAACATACACCAAAGCCGTTGCAGCAAAGGGGACGTGGACCTACCAGATCCACGGGCTGTACCAGGCGTCGCCCACCAATGTGTGGACGGGTCAGCCCTTCCAAGGAACAGTGGTGTGCTGACCGAACGGCCGCTCTCAGCGAAATCAGTGGTGGCGCGTCGGTGGCCCTCTATAGAGTTGCCCCATGAGCCAGCCTGTCACCCCTCCCGTTCCCCCCGTCGCCAAGAAGGTGCCCACCACCCGCGAGCACCACGGCGATGTTTTCGTGGACAACTACGAATGGCTGCGGGACAAGGAATCCTCCGAGGTCATTGAGCACTTGAAGGCCGAAAATGCCTATCAGGAAGCCGTCACCGCACACCAGAAACCGCTGCGCGAGGCCATCTTCCAGGAAATCAAGGGACGTACCCAGGAGACCGACCTCTCGGTTCCCAGCCGCAAGGACGACTGGTGGTACTACACCCGCTCCGTCGAGGGAAAGGAGTACGGCATTCATTGCCGTCTCCGGGCCGCGAACACCGGCGATGCGGTAGCCGACTGGACGCCACCGGCGGTGGAACCCGGCGTCGAACTCGAGGGCGAAGAAGTCCTGCTGGACGGCAACGTAGAGGCGGAAGGCAAGCCGTTCTTCTCCGTTGGCGGCACGGCCGTGACGTTGGATGGCAACCTCTATGCCTACGCCGTGGACAACTCCGGCGAGGAACGCTTCACGCTCCGCATCAAGGACCTGCGGACGGGCGAACTGCTGCCCGACGTCATCGAGAACATCTTCTACGGAGTAGCCTTCTCCCCCGACGGAACCCGGATCTTCTACACCGTGGTTGACGATTCCTGGCGCCCGTACCAGGTGAAGTCACACGTCCTGGGCACGCCCGTCAGCGAGGACGAGGTGATCTACCAGGAGGACGACGTCGCCATGTGGCTCGGCTTCGAGCTCTCCTCCGACCGGCGGTACCTCGTGCTGAGCATCGGCTGCTCGGAATTCAGCGAGACGCGCCTGCTGCGCTTTGACGACTTCGACGCCGGCCTGTCCACCGTGATTTCCCGCGACGAACACATCCTCTACGAGGCCGAGCCGTTCCTCCTCGATGGTGTTGAGACCATCCTCCTGACACACAACAAGGACGCCATCAACTCCATGGTGTCCATCGCGGACATGGCCGAGTTCGCCAAGCCGCTGTCCGAGCAGCACTGGCGCACCGTCGTCGAGCATTCCGACGCCGTTCGCGTCAACGGGGCCGGCGTCACCTCGACGCACCTGGTGGTGGCCGTACGGCAGGACACGATCGAACGCGTGCAGGTGCTGCCCCTCGCCGGCCTGGGAACCCCTGCACAGGGCGCCGCCGTTGAGCCTGCCTTCGACGAGGAGCTGTACACGGCAGGGGTGGCGGGTTCGGACTATGAAGCCCCGGTGATCCGTATTGGATACACGTCGTTCTTCACGCCGTCGAGGGTGTACGACTTCGTACTGCCCACCCCCGCTCTGCCGCAAGGCGAACTGCTGCTGCGCAAGGAAAGCCCGGTGCTGGGCGGCTACACCGCATCCGACTACGTGGCTACCCGGGAATGGGCGACGGCGGCGGACGGCACGCGCGTACCGCTTTCCGTGCTCCGTCACGCCTCCGTTAGGCAGGACTCGAGCGCTGCCGGCCTGGTCTACGGCTATGGCTCGTACGAGGTCAGCATGGATCCCGGCTTCGGGGTGGCCCGGCTGTCCCTCCTCGACCGCGGAATCGTCATGGTGATCGCCCACATCCGCGGCGGCGGCGAGCTCGGCCGGCGCTGGTACGACGACGGCAAGAAGCTCAACAAGAAAAACACTTTCACGGACTTCATCGCAGCGACGGACTGGCTCGCGTCCTCCGGTTGGGTGGCGCCGGGGCGGATCGCCGCCATGGGTGGCTCCGCAGGCGGCCTGCTCATGGGCGCCGTGGCCAACCTTGCACCGGAAAAGTACGCGGCAATCGTGGCCGCCGTGCCATTCGTGGATGCGCTCAACACCATCCTGGACCCGGAACTGCCGCTCTCCGCGCTCGAGTGGGAGGAATGGGGCAACCCCATCACCGATCCCGAGGTGTACAAGTACATGAAGTCGTACACTCCGTACGAGAACATCCGCGCCGTTTCGTACCCGCGGATCGCCGCAGTGACCTCGTTCAACGACACCCGCGTGTTCTACGTGGAACCAGCGAAGTGGGTCCAGGTGCTACGCTCCGAGACCACCGGTACGGCGCCCATCGTGATGAAGATCGAGATGGACGGTGGACACGGCGGGGCCTCAGGACGATACGTGCAGTGGCGCGAGCGCGCTTGGGACTATGCCTTCGTCGCGGACTCGCTCGGCGCCGTCGAACTACTGCCGGGGGCAGGGCTCAAGTAGCGTTCTCGATAGTAAGCTCTCCCGTGGGGGCCGAACCGAAACAGTAGGAGCGTCGTGGAGAGTTCTGTGACCAACGCGTCGTCGCCAAACCGTGCCTTGGTGGCCGACCCCGACCCGGTGCGTCACGCAGAGACGGTTGCGGCGCTCGCCGCGGCAGGTTTCCTGGTTCGCTCAGCGCACGACGCCGGTTCGCTCGCGGCTGCGCTGGAAAGCGAACCGAGCGACGTGCTGGTGGTAGACAACGATCTCCGCGAGTTCCTTCCCCGGAACGGCGTTCCGGTTTTGCTCCTGCTGGATCCCGAGAACGAGCTGGATGTCGCAGCCCTGGAAGGGTGGACGATTGCTGATTTCACCTACCGGGGCCAGCCTCCCGCATTTCGGGTGCACCGGGCCCTGGTATTGATAGCCCGTGCCGCCGAACGGACGCGCCGCCGTTCGGAGGCCGAATCGCTGAGGGAGAGCCTGCGAAAAGTGTCCGCGGCGATCCGGTCCACCATTGATCCAGGGCTGATTGCCCGGCATCTGGTGGACGGAATCGGCGAGGCCCTGGGCGCAGAACACGTCTGGTTCACCACGTTCCCGGACACCCGGGTGCCGCAGGTGAGCGCCGAATGGAACGCTCCGGGCCTGGTACCGGGAGTCCTGCCGGACGAACTCACCGACGGCACTGCCACGTTCGAATTGGCGGAGCGATTGTGGGCGGAAGCCGAGGTGCAGCCGCTGCCGAAACGGGCTCCCGCGGGTGGTGCGGCCGCCGCGGGGAGCGCCGCTGGTGCGGGGGCGCTGGGTGGTGCGGGCGCGCCGTCGGCGTCTGTTGTGGTGCCGGTAGGCGAGGGCGATCTCGTTCTCGGGGTCATCTGGATTGCCCGCCCGGACACGGCGCAGGAATGGACCCGGGCAGAAATAGGCCTGATTCAGCACGTCTCGGGGAACTTGGCGTATGGCCTGATGCAGAGCCACCTGATCGGCGCACAACAGCAGGTCATGTACAAGCTCCAGGAACTCGACCAGGCGAAAACCGACTTCCTCACTACGGTGAACCACGAACTTCGAACCCCTTTGACGTCCATCACGGCCTATCTGGACATGATCCGCTCCGGCGCCGGAGGACCTCTTCCCGCAGGCGTCGAGCGGATGGTCGACGTCATTTCGCGAAATGCCGAGCGGCTCCGACGGCTGATCGAAGACATGCTCACCGTCTCGCACCAGGACACCTCCGGCGACCTCCAATTGAGCCGGGTGAATGTGGGCACCCTGCTCAGGCTTGTTGTCTCGACGTTGCAGCCGCTCGCCGACTCCCGTTCACTGTCCTTGACCGTGATGCACGCGCCGGGAACCATGACTGTCCAAGCCGACGAAGCCAAACTGGAACAAGTCTTCGCCAACATCATCAGCAACGCGATCAAGTTCACGCCCACCGGCGGACACGTCGCCGTGAGCAGCGGGATCACCTCGGACCCCGGGACGGTTCCCAGCGTGGTGGTCCGCGTGGAGGACACCGGCGTCGGGATTCCCGAAACGGAAATCGACCAGGTATTCACACGGTTCTTCCGCGCCTCCAACGCCTCCACCGCGGCCATCCCCGGAAGCGGGCTCGGCCTGGCGATAGCCCACGACATTGTGGAACGTCATTCCGGCCGGCTCGACGTCGAGTCCGCCTTGGGCGTGGGAACCACGGTTTCAGTTCAGCTCCCGCTGGCATCGGAGAGCTGAGCGGGACTTGCACTGACCCGGGGGCCTGTAGCGTCCTCACCATCATTGAATTGGGAAAGCGCTTACGACACGGCGAGTCGCGTCATTCCGGGCCTCAGCAGCGGCAAACATGGGGAGGACGGTACCGAGAGCCATGGAGTGCCGCGGCACTCAACCGCGCTGCCGCCGTCGTGACCTTCTTTGAATTGGGAAAGCGCTTACGACACGGCAAGTCGCGTCATTCCGGACCCCGGCAGCGGCAAACAGGGTCAGGAAGGTCAGGTCGCGGCGGCGGACAGCCCAACTGCCCAGGATCCCGACGGCGGCCCTTGCCTCTGGCGGCGGCCGTTGCGTCCGGAGCTTGTAGCGGCCTCCCCGTCTTTGAATTGGGGAAGCGCTTGCGACACGGCGAGTCGCGTCATTGCGGGCCTCAGCGGCGGCAAACATGGGGAGGACGGTACCAAGAGCCATGGAGTGCCGCGGCACAAAAAACACCGCCCCTTGGCGGTAGCCCGGGGGCGGTGTTAGGAATTGCTGTCGTCCACCCAAGTAGGCAGCAGCTGATGCCGTTATGAGGCGTCTAAACGACATCTAATGCGTGGGCCCACGCCGCGAGGGTGGCGGTGGGGACTAGTTGGGCCACCAACCGATCTGCGCGTAGTGGACCGGGTCGCTCACAACAGGGACGGTCGTGACCGTCGTTACTGTGGTGCTCGTGGTGTCGTGCTTCGGGGCGGCGTTGGCAGGAGTGACAAATCCGCCAATAGCGAGCAGCCCCGTCATGAGAAGTGTTGCGGCGAATTTTTTCATGCAGTGCTCCTTTGAGCCGTGAAAATCCGAAGTTGACTTTCCCAGCGTAAAGAGCCTTGTTAAAGGTTCCCTTAAGAACGCCTCAGTTTTCGGATGTCTTTGCAGCCAGGCGGTAACCGACGCCGCGCACAGTTTCCACCCAGCGCGGCGACTGGGCCGAATCGCCGAGCTTCCGCCGCAGATTGGCGATGTGTACCTGGATCGCGCGCTCTTCGGATTCGCTGACATAGCCCCCGGTTTCGTACTCCTTGGCATGGAGCCAGCGGGCAAGCCCCGTGGTGCTTCGGACTACGCGCCCGGCCTCCATGAGGGCCTGAAGAAGGTCGAACTCGGTGCGGGTCAATTGGACCTCTTCCGTGCCCACCCTGGTTGTCCGCGTGGCCACGTCGAGGTAAAGGCCGTTGTGTTCCAGCCCTGATGGCTCAGCCGCCGGCTGCACGGGCGTGGGTGCGGTTGGTGCGTTCGGCGCCGAGGCAGGCGGCAGCTCCGCCGTCGTGGTCCCTCCGGAACCGCTCAAAAGCTTGCTGCCGCGGGGCCGGCGAAGGAGCGTCTCAACCCGGGCCAAGAGCTCGCGGGGGCGGAAGGGCTTGGTGACAAAGTCGTCAGCGCCTACGGCCAGCCCTTGCAGTGTGTCCACTTCACGCGCGCGGGCTGTGAGCATGATGATGTAGGCGTCACTGAACTCGCGGACGCGGCGGGTGACCTCGATCCCGTCCATGTCGGGCAGGCCAAGGTCCAAGGTGATCACGTCCGGGTTGTGAAGGCGGACCGCATCCACGCCATCGACGCCGTTCCCGGCCGCGTAAACCTCCAGGCCCGACGCCTCGAGGACGGCATGGACCACCTCACGGATGTCATCGTCATCCTCGATTACTACAGCCACGCCCGATGCGCCCACGTCAGGATCCCCATCTCTTTTGCTCAGCCCACCTTAACACCAGCGGTACCCGCTATTCTCGCGCATGTCAGCGTAAGACCCGCTTTACTCGTGCTGGCGGGTCCACGAGGGTCGCCGCAAGCAGTCATTTGATCTGGAGCTCACGCCTCACGAACGCGATAAGAAGGCTCCGCGACGTTTCCACCGGAAGTGATGAACCCCGCGCATAGCACTGGACTGCGAGGCCATCCACCATGGCGGCCGTTTCAATCGCGAAGCTTCGAGGGTCGTCGCAGACGAAGGATCCCTCGCTGACGCCACGCTCGGTAATCTCACGCAGGGCGCTGCGCCAGCCGTCGTAGTGTTCGCTCATCCAGCGTCCGTAAGCTTCGTCCCTGGCCGCAGCGGACCAGAAGTCGAACCAGATCAGCCAGTGCCGGCGGGAGTTCGCGTCGGTGCCGAACATTCCCTCCAGGAAATACAGCAGTTCCCGCGTGGGATCGCCGGACCCTCTGGCGCTCTCTTGGAGCGGAACGTAGAAGTCCGCGGTTTCTGCCTTGACTACTTCCATCAGGACTTCGTCGAGACTCTTGAAATGGTAGGTGATGGTCCCGGGTGACACCCCGCAGGCTTTTGAAATGTCGCGGATAAGGACATTGAACAACCCCTTGTCCGCGATCAGGTCCCGTGCGGCGTCAACCACCAGCTGGCGCCGAACTTCAGTAGGGTGCCGCTGCCGTTCGCCGACAGTCTTGGCACGGGGCCTCTCATCGTGGTCCTTGGCGGTAGTTGTCATGTCGCTCGTCCTCGTTTCCCCTGTTCAGGCCGATGTCCGACTGATGCGCTTCTCAAAAGTCTTTTCAAAGAATAGTTGCTCGTTCTTGAACGTCTTGACTTCGTTGTGCAGTACATAGTGGTCCTTGCTGGCAGTGACCGTAGCGTGGGTCTCGATCCTAACTCCCCAGTCCTCGCGCTGAAGGGAGACGTTCCACATGGACTCAGCCCGCGCCGTGAGAGGATCGTTTCCCGACATCGAATACCGCTCAAGGGCTTCTTCGCCAAAGTTCAGTCCGTCCGGGTAGATCCGGTTTCCGCCGTAGTTCGGGTCCACCGTCAAGGTCCAGGACTCCGATTGCGGCTCGTACCTGACCTCACGTTCGGGGCGTGCGGCCGCGACAGGTCCAGGCTTGATGTCCAAACCCGGCGCTTGCTCAGCCTCCTCGAAGACGATGTCGCGGCTTCCAATGGCGGCAGGATCAAGGTCATCGAGCGTCAATACGCTTTGCCCGGCGTCCACGGTCACAGACCCTTGTTCACCATGCGGCCAGATCCAAGGCCAGTACGTCGTGGCCAGGGCGAGCCGGAGCCTGTGGCCAGCCGGAACCTGCCACGACATGGAGGTGAACTCGATCTGGGCGTCCACGAATTGACCCGGAATGAGCTCGTCCGCCTCGTCCATCCCGTTGCGCTTTGCCAGGTTGATGGCCCCGCGGGTGATCAGGGTGGACGATCCGTCCGGCCCGACGTCGCAGAGCCGGGCAATCACATTGGCCCGCGGCGTGCTGCTGTTGACCCGCAGCATGAGCCGGGCGTAGCCAAACAGGTTGATGTCCTCCTTCAGGACCGGCGTCTCGAATACCACCGATCGCCCGTCCTCGGCTCGCTGGTCCGGCGGCAGATCGGACAGATTCCCGAAGGGGAACCACCGGGCGGCGTCCACGCCGTTGTGTTGCGGAGTGTCGACGACGGCCATCCCGGCGGCGTCAGTTGCCAAGCTGCGCAGATCCGAGGCCAGGTTGAAGTGCCGCTGCCCGACGTCGGAGGACGGCCAACCGTCCAGGCCCACCCAGGTGCCCGCTCGCTCGGGGTAATGGGTGGCGGGCCGTACGGAGTCCTGGTGATAGGCGCGCAGCGCGGGCTCAGCCATGACCTCCGATTCGATGCCCTTGAGCCAGTAGTCCCACCACCGCAGGGTCTCCTGCAGGAAGCCGATGGTGGGACCGGGCGTGCGCTGGATGTCCGGGTATTGATGGGACCATGGGCCGATCAGCCCTTGCGCGGGGGCCTCAAGATGCTCCAACAACCGAAAAACCGTGTTGCGGTACGGGTCAGCCCAGCCCCCGACCGCCAAGACGGCCGCCGTGATCTTGGAGTAGTCCTCGCAGACCGAACCGTGGCGCCAGTAGTCATCGCGTTCCTGGTGGTCCATCCAGATTTCGGAGAAAGGCTGGAGGGCTTCCAGCCTTTCCTTCCACATCGTTTCCCAGGCGTCGCCAACCCGCCAGGGCGCTGGAGGGCGGCACTGGAACGCCAGCATGGTTCCAGCCCAGGAAGTCATGTCGATGCCCAGCATCGCGCCGCCGAAGTAGTGCACGTCGTCGGCATAGCGGTCATCCGTGGAACAGACCGTGACGATGGCCTTAAGCGCCTCCGGCTGCTCCGCCGCGAGCTGCAAGGCGTTGAATCCGCCCCAGGAGATTCCGAACATTCCCACTTTGCCCGTGCACCAGGGCTGTGCGGCCAGCCACTCGATGACCTCAACTCCGTCCGCTTGTTCCTGCGGGTGGTATTCGTCGAGCATGACGCCTTCGGAGTCTCCGCAGCCGCGCATGTCCACACGGACCGAGGCGTAGCCATGGCCCGCATACCAGGGGTGGCGCTGCGCGTCACGCGGTGCGGTCCAGTCGCCGCGTCGGTAAGGCAGGTACTCCAACAGTGCAGGCACGGGCCGTGAGGCCGCGTCTTCAGGAAGCCAGATAGTGGCAGCCAGCTGGACGCCGTCGCTCATCGGAATAAGGACGTGCTCCATGACGGTGACGGAGCGGGGGAAGTCCGTGCGGATCTTCACGGGTATTTCCTTTCTGAGGAGCGGCTCTTTCGAGTGCAGCGCTAGAGGGCAGGGATGCTCGGACGGAGTTCTGACACGTCCGCGTGGCACTTGATGTTGTGTGTGTCTGAAACCTGGATGGTGGGCGGGACCACCGTGCGGCAAACGTCGCGGACAATCGGACATCTGCTGGCAAAGGGGCAGCCAAGTTCGGGCGGGGCGTCAGGGATTTCGTCCCGGACTGCTTGCGCTTTGGCCTTATGGTCATCGCCGAGTTCGATCACCGAGTCCAGCAGGAGCCGGGTGTATGGATGGGACGTGTCAGAGAAGATCTCCTCCACTGTGCCGTCCTCGACGATGCGTCCGAGGTACAGGACCACCACGCGGTCCGCTACCGACCGGACGACGGCGAGGTCATGGGTGATGAAAAGGAAGCCGATGTCTTTGTCCCTGCTCAGGGTGTCCATCAAGCGCAAGATGGAAGACTGCACCGAGACGTCAAGCGCTGACACAACTTCGTCCGCCAGCACAAGGGACGGGCCGGCGGCGATAGCCCGTGCGATGCCAACTCGCTGGCGTTGACCACCCGAGAGCTGGCCTGGCAATCGCTGCGCGAAGCTGGCCGGGAGCTCCACTTCTTCCAGGGCCCGCTCCACGGTGGCTCCTTTGACGCCGAAAAGCTTCAAGGGCCGCGCAATAGCCGTCCGCACCGAATGCCTCGGATTTAGCGAAGTGTCGGCGTTTTGGAAGATCAACTGCACGGCTTGGCGGAGACTCTTGGGGCGACTGGACACGGTCCGGGCCAGATTGCCACTGCCCCTCAGGTGGTTTGCAGACTCGTCACCAGACCCGGTGAGGGACATCTGTCCCCTTTCGCTCTTCTGCAAGCCCGCAATAGCGTTGGCGATGGTGGACTTACCGGAACCGGATTCGCCCACGAGCGCCACTATCTCGCCGGCGTTCACCTCAAAACTGACATCCTGCACTGTGGGACCCGTGCCGGGAACTGGCTTCTTGCGGTAGTCGATAGTCAGGTCCCGGACGCTCAGCACGGGCTTGGCCTCCCGGGGCGGAGTCCGGATGTACAACTCCACGGCACCTTCCCGCACGGTCCCGGCGTCGATGACTGCCTGATCCATTCCAGGCGGAATGCCCGGGGTGTCAATCCGCGGCGCACTGTCGATCAAGCCGCGCGTGTAAGCATGTTGCGGCTTTGCGAGGACGCTTCGAGTCAGGCCGGATTCCACAACCGCGCCTTTGCGGAGCAGGGCAATGTCCGTGCACATCTTGTCAATGACGCCCAAGTCATGGCTGACCATCACCATGGACATGCCCATCGTCTCCTGTAGCTCCGTGAGGAGGTCGAGGATGGCGGCCTGCGTGACCACGTCAAGTCCAGTGGTCGGTTCATCAAGTACCAGAAGGGACGGATTGGCGGCGAGCGCCATGGCAATCCCGATGCGCTGTTGTTGGCCGCCGGAAAACTGGTGCGGGTACCTGTCCAGAGCTGGCCCCGGGTTGGGGAGCCTGACCAGCCCCAGCAATTCCTCGGCCCGGTCCCGCTGGGCCGCTTTGTTTCCCTTGAGATGGTGAAGGACTTCGGCGATCTGCTCTCCGATCTTCATGGTGGGAGTCAGCGCGTTTCCGGCGTTCTGCGGGACCATCGCGACCTCAGCCATGCGAAGGCGGCGCAGCTCTTGCGGGACGAGTGCGAAGACGTCCTGGCCTGCCACGTGAACGGACCCGTTCGACACGAAAGACGTGCTCCGAAGGGAGCCCAGCAGGGCACTGGCTAGCGTCGATTTCCCGGAACCCGACTCGCCCACCAGGCCTAGAACGTGGCCGCGCTTCAGATGCAGGGTCACGTCTTTGAGGACGTCCACCTGGCGGTTTCCCGAGAGGTAAGAAACGCTGAGGTTCCGGATCCGGACAATGTCCGTTCCGTTGAGGATGGTTGCTTCATCAATGGTGTTGGCGGCATCTATCGTCACTAGCCAAGCACCTCCTTCATTCGGTCAATGCCGAAGCTCTTGGCAAGCCCATCGGCCGCGAGGTTGAGTCCAACGATCAGGGAGGCCAGGGCCGCGATGGGCGACAGTGTGGCCAAGGGCACCACGGCCATCAAGTTTCGGTTCTCGGCCACCATGAGGCCCCAATCCGGCGTCGGAGGGCTGGCGCCGAAGCCCAGGAAGGACAGCGAGCTGATGAGCAGCACCACCCAGGAGGCCCGCATGGCGAACTCGACAAGGATGATGTCCAGGACATTCGGGAAGACTTCCCGGAAGAGAATGGAGAACATCCCCTCGCCCCGCGCCTTGGCGGCGGTGATGAAATCCTTGGGCATCACGTCCATGGCTGCGGCGCGCACAATACGCGTCACCCCGCCTGTGTAGACGACCACAACCGCCAAAATGATCACCCAAGGACCCGTACCGAAGATGGTCACCACCACCAACATGGACAGGATTGCCGGGACGGCCAGCACCGAATCCAAGACCCTGGTGATGATGTCATCCACAATGCCGCCACAGTATGCTGCGATGCCCGCGATGACGGATCCCAGCAAAACCGTGAGCCCAGTGGCAGTGAAACTGATAGCCAAGGCATACTGTCCACCAAACAAAGTCCGCGTGAGGGTGTCCCGGCCAAGAGCATCGGTGCCCAACAAGTGAGCCGCCGAGCTTTCTTGCAGGGCGCTCATGGCGTCCGTGGCGATGGGATCATAGGAAGTCAGCACCGGGGCCAGGACCGCCACCACGATATTCACCATCACCAGGGCGAACCCGAAGGTCGCCGTCCGGGACTTCAGGATGGACCGGGCCGCTCGTCCAAGGCTGCTCGCGGCCTTGGGGGCCGGGCCGTTGGGTGCCGGTGCCGCCGTAGTCATTGCGCTCATTTGCTGCTCCGTGTCATTTGCTGCTCCTCGGGTATCTCAGCCGTGGATTCAGCAGGAACGCTGCAAAGTCCGCCAGCAGGTTACACACCACATATGTCAACGCGCTCATTACCGTGATCAGCAAGATGGTGGGAAGGTCACGTGTCTGGACAGATCTGATCATCAGGGTGCCGATTCCCGGATAGTTGAAGATGCTTTCCACAACCACCACACCGCCCACCAGCCAAGCTATATTCATGGCGATCACATTCAAGGTGGGCAGCATGGCGCTGGGCAGCAGGTGCTTGAAGACCACCCGGGAAGTCGAGTTGCCTTTCAAGATCGCTGTGCGGACAAACTCGCTGTCCATGACGTCGATCACCGAAGTACGCATCATCCGGATGATGTAGGCCGCAAGGACGCAGATCAGCGCCCCGGCAGGAAGCCAGACAGACGGCAGAAGCTCCGCGAGGGAGGCGTTCTGCCCTGCTATCACCACTGCCGGGAAAATCGGGATGTAGATGGAGAAGAGGAGAACCAGCACGGTAGCCACCACAAACTCCGGAACGCTCATCCCCACGAGCGCCAACGTGGAAATCGAGATGTCCGGCCACCGGTCGCGGGTCAGGCCGGCAACAAGACCCAGCACAAGGGAGAGCAGAATGCCGATCACGATGGTGATGCCGGCCAGGAGGGATGTGTTCACCAAGGCGGAGCCCACTTCTCCCGCGACGCTGCCACCGCCGACGAGGGAGTTGCCAAAGTCGCCGTGCAACGCCTTGCCCAGCCAGGTGAAGAAACGCGAGACAGGCGGCTCATCCAGACCGAGTTGTTGCCGCATAGTGGCCACGGCCGACGGCGTGGCGTTCTGGCCCAGCAACTGGGAGGCCGCGTCTCCCGGCAGAGACTGGATGGCACTGAAGACCAGCACCGTAGCCAGCAGCACCGTGAAGACGGACCAGCCCAATCGCTTGGCGAAAAACGTGACCATTATGCACGCAGCCCGATGTTGATGTAGTCGAACTCGAAGCCGTGCTCGCTGTAATTGACTACCTGCTTGCTCAGCCCGGTGATCCGGTCGGAGAAGAAAGGAGTGAGGGATCCGCCGTCGTCGATCAGGATCTTCTGCGCGTCCTGGTAGAGCGTCTTCCGCTTGGCCGCATCCACAGTGGCGCGCGCCGCGTCCAGCGTCTGGTCGAACGTGGCGTTCGAGTACGCCGTCTCGTTGTACGAGGATCCGGTGCGGAAGATCTGGTTCAGCAACTGGTCGATGGGGCGGCCCGTGTACCAGTAAGTGGTCATCAATGGCTTCTTCATCCAGACGTCGGTGAAGTAGGAATCCGCAGGAGAGTTCGTCACGGCCAAGTTGATGTTGGCGGCCTTCATTGAACTCTGCAGGGCCAACGCGAGCGGCGACAGCACCGGATCGTAGCTGGAGGTGTAGATGGGCACATCGAAATGGTCAAAGCCCTTTGCCTTCAGCAGGGCCTTCGACTTATCCGGGTCGTAGCCCAGGCCATAGTCGAGGTAGTAGGCCTCGGAGGGCGGCACGGGGTTGTTGTGCGCGACGGTTCCGTTGCCCTGCACCGCCAGTTTGAACACCTCGTCCGGGTTGTAGGCATGGGCAAACGCGCGGCGTATATCCGGATCCTTGAATTCCGGGCTGGTGTTGAGCATGGGTACCGGATACCACTGGGCGTTCTTCACGCTGGAGACAGTTGCTACCGAAGAGGCCGAAACTGTCTTTGCCGTGGCGAAATCGAGGTTGGTCTGGGCCACGAGGTCAACTTGCCCGGCCAGCAAGGCGTTCACCCGAGCCTGGGTGTCGGCGATGGAGGAAAACTCGATCCCGTCCAATGCCGGTTTGTCGCCGAAGTAGTTGGGATTACGCACGATGGAACCGGGCCCTGCCGCTGTGAAACTCTTCAGTTTGAACGGACCAGTGCCGATGCCGCTGGCACCGATGGCGGCCGCGGAACCGGCCGGAATGATGTAGCAGTTGTACCCGGTGAGCAAACTGGCGAATTCGGCGTTCGGAGACTTCAGGGCAAATACCACGGTGGTGGCATCCGGTGCCTTGATGGAGTTGCCATCGACAAAGGGGGAAAGCACACCGGCCTGCGGAGACTTGGTGGCCGGATCAAGGATGTGCTGAATCGAGAAAATGACGTCCTGGGCGGTGAACGGCTTGCCGTCGTGCCAAGTCACACCCTTGCGCAGTACAAAAGTCCAGCTCATCGCATCTGCGGACAATGTCCACGACTCGGCCAAGTCCGGAATGAGCTCCCCCTTGGCCGAAAGCTTGACCAAGCGGTTGTAAAGGGCACCCAGATACTCGTAAGCGGACAAGGAACTGGCAGGGTCCAACGTTTCGGCCTTCGATGCCGGCGGCCGGGCGATGCGCAACGTCCCGCCCTGGCGAGCAGCGCCGGTCGCGGCACCCGTGGTCGACGACGACGGGCTGACCCCGCAGGCTGCGAGGACCGCGGGGGCCAGCAACAGGGCTGAACCGGCGAGAAGGGTGCGCCGGGACAGCCACCCTGTTGGTGCTTCGATCCGTGAATCCATGGTGCTGAATCCTTATCTTTATTTCTTCCGCGAACGATCTAATTCATGTACTGTACGAATAAATCGTCTGGGAGAGCAATAGTTCTCCGAATAATTTAACCGCCCTGAAACAAAGGGCCGTTTCGCCGGAAAGGCCCCGATTGTGACCGGATGGTACCGAAGACCAGATGTGCTGATGGTGCTGTCGTCCGCGCCCACATACGTGGCGACCCGCGAGGCCCTGAAAGTTATAGACCCGCAGGACCTGACGCCGCTGCGCTACTTGGGTGCCGCCGTCGTGCTCGGCGTGGCCTTGCTGGTCCGACGGCAGCGACTTACGCTGCGGGGTCGTGACATACCGAGGATGCTGGTGGCGGGACTGCTGGGGTATGCAGGCTTCGGCCTGCTCCTGAACCTGGGGCAGACGACCGTTCCAGCCGGAACAACAAGTCTCCTACTAAACATCTCGCCCGTTTTCGCGTTCATCCTTGGCCATCTCATGTTGCGGGAGAGAACGTCCAGCCTGGGCTACTGGGGCATGCTCCTTGCGGTGGCAGGCGTCGTAGTCATTACGCTGGGCGATTCCGCGGCTGTCGGCTTCAACGGCGACGCCCTGTACATCGTGGCGGCAGCCCTTCTCCTGTCAGCATTCCTCATCATCCAACAGCCCCTGTTGGCACGCGTCGCTCCGCTCGAAGTGGTCTTCTGGGGATCCCTCATCGGCGGGGCGGCCACGCTGCCGACCGCCCGATTCGCAGTGGCGCCAGCGGAGTTCACGTGGACTGTTTGGTTGGCGTTGGCTGTGCTCGTGGTGGTCTGCACGGTGGTGGCTTACGGTTTCTGGAACGTCTCGCTGTCGCGGACCAGCGTGGCAGAGGGCGGTTCGCTCCTGTACGTTGTGCCAGTGCTTTCCCTGCTGCTCGGGTGGATTTTGCTGGGCGAAGTCCCCAGTATCGCGTCCCTCCTCGGCGGCACGGCCGCTTTGGCCGGCGTCATCCTGCTCTCCCGGGCAACCGCATCAATCGCAACCCGGAAAGAACTGGAGCCCGCACCATGACCGTCCCCCGATTCGAGGAGGAATACGCCGAAATTCCCCTCTCTGCGGCCGCGTCCGCCAAGCTCGCCGACATCGCCGCCTCCGTCACAGCGGACGTGGGGGCATTGCTGACAACCGTCTCCCTCTGGCGTCCTGAGACCAGGGACCTGGTCCGGGTGTTTACGACCATGCCGGAGCTCTACCGGGTGGGTGGGATCTCAAGCGAACTGGGCGAAGAGTGGCTCCAACACTGCGTCGTACACCAGGAATCATTCCTCGCTTCCGAGCAGGAAGCCATCGACTCGGATGCTTTCGAGCACCAGGATGTCCTAGGCGCCCTCAATCTCGGCGCAGCTATCAACGCAGTGATCGTCGACAACGGTCAATTCCTTGGCTGCCTCAATCTGCTGGACGTCGCAGGGGCATACTCGGAGCCGTCGGTGCGACGCGCTGAGACGTACGCCGCGCAACTCGTGGAGACCCTGGCGGCTATTTCCGGGCGCGCCACTCCGAGTCGAGCATGGCGTAGATGACTTCGGTGGACCATTGGCCCTTGTAGTGCCAGTTGTCCACGAGCTCGGCTTCGCGGCGCATCCCAAGCCGCTCGCACAATCCCGACGACGAGGTGTTCAGGGCATCGAGCTTGGCGTCGATCCGGTGGAACATGAGAGTCTCAAAACCCAGGCGGAGTACTGCCTCCGCGGCCTCGGCGGCGTAGCCTTGGCCCCGGCTTTCCGGCGCCAGGATCCAGCCGATTTCGGCCTGCCCCGTGCCCGGCAGCCACTTGAGGACCACTTCGCCGAGCAACCCCGGCAAGTCCGCACGCTCGATGGCAAGGCACACCCAGTCGCCCTCTTGCTCGAAAGTGAAGTTGGCGTAGCGGCCCAGCGCTTCCATGGACTGGGTGAGGGTCAATTCCTGCCGGAGCAGGAATCGCGCAGTCTCGGGCAATGACTGGTAGGCGTGGAATCGCTCCAGGTCGGTGGCCTCGAATCTGCGCAGGACAAGCCTCGGAGTCCGGATGGGAAGTTCGATAAGCGGCATTCCTCGAGGCTACTACGCGCTCCTGTTACAGGGATTACTCCGTCCCGCCGGGCGGTCGCCTCTTGACAGTTCAAGCAAACTGGGATTACCTAATGAACATTCGGTAAATAAAGCTGGAGGCAATGACGCATGGTTGAGACCACCCTTTCTGGCGCAGCGCAGCACCAGATCCTCAAGAACGACTACGCCTCCGAGTGGATGGGCCTGGAAGTCCTCAAGGTCGACGACGGCCACGCCACCGTCCGCATGAAGCTCCGGCAGGAAATGCTCAACGGCTTCGGAATGGCCCACGGCGGAATGATCTTCGCCTTCGCGGACTCAGCGTTCGCCCTCGCGTGCAACCCGGCCAACCCCTCGCCGTCGGAAGCCGACACCATAACTGTCGCCGCCGGCGTCGACATCAACTTCCTCAAGCCGGCCTATCAAGGCCAGGTAATCACCGCCGTCGCGAACCGCCGCGCCAACAACGGACGCAGCGGCCTGTACGACATCCAGATCTTCGCGGCCGACCCAAGCGAACCTGCCGCCGTCGGTTCGACCGAAGATCCGGGCAGCTACGGCGAGCTCATCGCCGAGTTCCGTGGCCGCAGCCGCACCATCTCCAAGAAGTAGGAAGACCATGACACAGAACACCGTCGCCGCTCCCGACGCACCGCTTAGCACCGCACAGCTGGATCGCGAAGAAACCATTTCCCGCGACGAGCTCGAGGCCCTGCAGCTCAGCCGCCTCCAGCACACCGTGGCCTACGCCTACGATCGCGTGCCGCTGTACAAACGCAAGTTCGACGACGCCGGCGTCCACCCTTCCGATCTCCGCGAACTGTCCGATCTCGGCAAGTTCCCGTACACCACCAAGGAAGACCTCCGCCAGGAATACCCCTTCGGCATGTTCGCCGTGCCGCAGGACGAAGTGGCCCGCATCCACGCGAGCTCCGGCACCACAGGCCGGCCGACCGTCGTCGGGTACACCAAAAACGACCTCGCCAACTGGGCCACCCTCGTGGCCCGCTCGCTCCGCGCGTCCGGAGTCCGCCCCGGCATGAAGGTCCACAACGCCTACGGCTACGGCCTGTTCACCGGCGGCCTCGGCGCCCACGCGGGGGCCGAAGCGCTGGGGTGCACTGTCATCCCGATGTCCGGCGGCCAGACCGAACGCCAGATCCAACTGATCCAGGACTTCAAGCCTGATGCCATCCTGGCAACCCCCACTTACCTGCTCACGATCGCCGACGCGATGGCCCACATGGGTGTCGATCCGGCGTCGACCTCGCTCAAGTACGCCGTGCTCGGCGCAGAACCGTGGACCGAGGAAATGCGGCACGAGCTCGAGACCACCATGAACATCAAGGCCTGCGACATCTACGGGCTCTCCGAGGTCATGGGCCCGGGCGTCGCGGGCGAGGCCGTGGAGACCCAGGACGGCTGCCACATCTGGGAAGACCACTTCCGCCCTGAGATCATCGATCCGTTCGATCCGTCCCGCGGGGAAAGTGCCGTACTGGCCGACGGCGAACCGGGCGAACTCGTCTTCACTTCGCTCACCAAGGAAGCGCTGCCGATCATCCGGTACCGCACCAAGGACCTCACCCGCCTCCTGCCCGGAACCGCCCGTCCCGCGCACCGCCGCATGGGCCGCATCACCGGGCGCAGCGACGACATGATCATCCTGCGCGGCGTGAACCTCTTCCCCTCTCAGATCGAGGAAATCGCCCTGCGCATCCCCGAGCTCAGCCCGCACTTCCAGCTCGAACTAACCCGCCCCGAGGGCAAGCGCATGGATTCGCTGACGGTCAAGATCGAGCGGCGCGAGAACGTTTCCGTGGAGGCGGGCACGACGGCGGCACACGCCTTGCGCGAGCAGATCAAGATCCACGTGGGTTCTTCGTGCGTCGTGGACGTTGTGGAGCCGGGTTCGCTCGAGCGCTCCAACGGCAAGCTGCGCCGTGTCTACGACATGCGACCCAAGAGGTAACGTGGCCCGGCGCGTGCACGAATCAACCCGGCGCGTGCACGAATCAACCGACCGTTCATGAGAAAATGGCCAGCATGCCTAGTGAAACAGCAACCAAGCGGGGACGCCCCGGATACGACCAGCAATCAGTGCTGCTCATCGCCGTCGACGTCTTCAACCGCCACGGTTACGACGCCACGTCCATGGGCATCCTGGCCGAAAACCTCGGGATCTCAAAGTCGGCCATCTACCACCATGTGCCGTCCAAGGGCGATCTCCTGAAGCTCGCCCTTGAGCACGCACTCGGTGGGCTCGAAGCCATCCTGGAACAGCCCGAGGCGATGTCTGGTCCTGCTGATTCCCGGCTTGAGTTTGTCCTGCGGCAGACCATCGCCGTGCTGGTGGACCGGCTTCCGTTCGTCACACTGCTCCTGCGGCTCCGCGGCAATACCGACATCGAGCGCGACGCCCTGGAACGGCGTCGTGCCTTCGACCACAAGGTGGCCGCGCTGATCTCGGCAGCCCGCGAAGAAGGCACCCTGCGCCAGGACATCGACCCCCGCACAGTGACCCGGCTCCTGTTCGGAACCATCAACTCGATCGTGGAGTGGTACAAGCCCGGCGGCTCGCTCTCTCCGCAGCGCCTGGCCGACGACGTCATCACCATGGCGTTCGACGGTCTCCACGCCTCGGCGTAGCCCCCGGCTTCCCCGCTCCTCCCCCAAAACGCTCGCTCACATATACGGGCCTTTTCCCCCAACGCCCGCTCACATGTACGGCCAATTGACAGAACGCGCTCTCACTAGAAAGTGAGAGAGCGTTCTGTGTGGTGTTCGCGAGTGCTTTTCAACCGATCAGAGCTGGTATTCGGCCTGGGCCCCCAGGCTTTCATGGACGCAGAGGATGTTGTTTTCCGTGTCCATGAACCATGCGCAACGGTCGGCGTCGGTGGTACAAATGTGGTGTTCTGTCTTGAGATCCGGGAGGTCGTAATCCCGGAATTCGACGCCGCTCGCCTCCATTTCGTCGACTGTCCGCTCGATGTCATTGACTTCAAAGGAAAGGGCAGTGTGCGATGAGTGCATGCCGTCCTTGATGGGCATCAACTGCAGCATGGGACCGCCGTCGATGCCGAACAAATCATTTCCATCCCAGGTCCTGCCGCGATGAGGGAGGCCGAGTTTCTCTGCGTAAAAGCTGCGGGCTCGGTCAACGTCGTCAACGGGCAAGACGGTTGTGGCTGTCCTGAGTGCTAGGTTCATTTCGCCACCTCCTACGCAAAAAATCTTACGCCGGGCGGGATCGGAAAGACCTTGCGAATGAGCGAGCGTCCCGCCAAACACCCACATAAGCGAGCGAGCGTCCGCCGGAAACACCCACATAAGCGAGCGAGCGTCCGCCGGAAACACCCACATAAGCGAGCGAGCGTCCGCCGGAAACACCCACATAAGTGAGCGAGCCGGAAATTGTCAAGCTGTGTGGAGTCACTGGGCTAGTTTTTGGGGTGTTTTGGTCTCGGGCAGGTTGATCCCGACGTATTG
>NZ_JBFBKR010000027.1:0-50180 GCF_040686575.1 Arthrobacter sp. NPDC080073 | reverse complement strand
GAAATCACGGCCACACCCGTGGAGAGGTCGAACTCGCCACCGATCATCAACAACGACACCCCCACCGCCATGATCCCGATCGTCGAGGAACCATACAGGATCGTCGCCAAAGCATTCGGCTGGGTGAACGTCCCGGACACCGAAGCGAAGAAAATGAAGAGGACAACGGCCCCCACCAGGGCACCGACCTCGGGACGGGCCATCAACTTGCTCAACGGGCTCCGCTTCGCGACCCGCTCATCCGCGGCAGTTTTGGGCGCCGGGGCAGTAACTAAAGCCATGGAACACACTTCCTTCTCTGTCAGCTCGCGCGGCAAGGAAGTCATGCCGCGCGAGCTGAACCATCATCGGATTAGCGGATGCCCTGCTGAACGAACTTCAGCACATCGGAAATATTGGACTTGTCCACGATCGTCGGGCCCGTCAGGACAGGCTGCCCGCCACCGACCTTGAAACCACCAAGTTTGTTCTGCCAGATCGAGTCAATGGACAGGTAGCCCTGGAGCCACGGCTGCTGGTCCACAGTGAACAGAACCTTGCCATCGTTGATCGCCTGTGCCAGCGCAGGGTTCAGGTCGAAGCTGGCCACCTTGATCGGGCTGTTGGCATCTGTCACGGCCTTGATAACGGTCAAGGTGATAGGGGCGCCGAGCCCGATGATCACGTCAGCATCCTTGCTGGCCTGCAGCTTCGCCGTCGCAGTGGACTGCACCGCCGTCATGTCGGCCCCGTTGACATAAAGGATCTCGGTGCCGGGCACCTTCGTCTTCACACCCGCGCACCGCTGCTCGAGTTGCACCTGTCCCTGTGACTGGATCACGCAGATCGGGTGCTTGTAGCCCTGCGACGCCAGCTTGGCGCCGACCGCTTCGCCAGCCAGGGTCTCGTTGGAGCCGAAGTGGGTGAACGCCCCCATCTGCGCGGAGACGTCCCCGCCGGCGTTGAAGCTCACCACCGGGATGCCGGCGTCAGTGGCCTTCTTCAGCACATCCTTCATGGCGCCCGGGTTGGCGATCGTGACCGCGATGCCATCGACCTTCTGGTCGATGGCCTGCTGCACCAGCTGGGACTGGCGCCCCGCATCAGCATCACTCGTGTAAAGAACCTCGACATTGTCTTTCGCTGCCGCGGCCTCCGCACCCTTGCGCACGATGTCCCAGAACGTATCGCCAGCCTCGGCGTGAGTGATGAGCGCAACCTTGATCCGCGGAGTGCTTGCCGCCTGCCCCCCACCCGCGGCGTTGGCGGTGTCGGCCGGCTTCCCGCCGCCGGTTGAGCATCCTGCCAGGGCCAGAAGCGGTACTACGGCAAGGGCTACTGCGCCCCGCCGCCAATTGAACTTTGCCACGTGAGATCTCCTTTGATGTCGCGTATTTCGACCGTCGACCCCGTTGCTGTGCCTTCGAAGACATGGTGGGAGGACGGAACCATCTAGCTGTGAACGGGTGTGATCCACATCGCTTTATGGAACGCTCCAACGCTAAATCAAGGCTTGACCAATTGTCAATGGAGCGTTCCAATTGAATAGTCGACGGGTGTTCCCACCCACCTGCCTTAACTAGCCGCGCACCGTCGCGAGGAGAACGATGACGTACTCAAGCACCCCCGAACTAATCGCGACCTGCTGGACGAGCGCAGGAAATATCGCGCCGTTGAATACGCCCGAGATCAGTCCTGTCCCTATCGGCGAGCGTTTGGAAGCCATCGCCTCAACCGGATGGGCAGGGTTCGGATTGGCGTACGACGATCTCGTCGCTGCAAGGGACACCATCGGTTTCTCCGGGCTCAAGAATCTCATTGACCAAGCAGGCTTCCGCCACGTCGAAGTCGAGTTACTCACAAACTGGTGGGACGATTCCCTGTCCCATGAATGGGGGCCGCAGTTCGAGCTCCTCCTTGACGCCGCCGAAATACTGGGGGCGCGCTTCATCAAGATTGGAACGGCGTTCGGCGAGCCCTTGGATGACCTTGATTTCCTAGTGGAGCCACTACGACGCCTGGCAACCGAGGCCTCCAAAAGAGGGACGCGCATCGCCCTTGAGCCCATGCCGTTCTCGATGGTCGGTTCGATGCCGGCGGCCGCCGAGCTCATGCGATCAGTTGACATGCCAGACTGCGGTTTAGTGGTTGACTACTGGCATGTTTTCCGCGCTGGAACGAGCTTGGAGGATCTGTCCCGCAGCGTCACCGCCGAGCAGATTTTCGGGGTGGAACTCAATGACGCGGACGCGGAAATCAAGGGGACGCTCTTCGAGGACACCCGGGACAATCGCCGTCTTTGTGGAGAAGGAGACCAGGACGTCACCGGGTTCATCAACACCCTCCAGGCCATCGGTTTCAAAGGGCCGTGGGGCGTTGAGATCCTCTCCGAACAACACCGCAAACGTCCCGTTCGCGAAGCGCTGGAATCCGCCCGTTCGACGGCGCTGCGATGCTTCCCGGCGTGACCCCCCTCCCGCCAACCCAACTGACTCGCATTTGTTGTCGTTATGGGGCCTCATAACGACAACAAATGCGAGCTAGTTGGGTGGGGACGCACAAAGCAACGTTGTGACCCAGCTAATGGCGCGGATCCTGGGGTGCTGATAGCTTCCCAATGATCGGCTGAATTGGTTGGTGGTGTCCCGTTGCGATCAATCTTGGCCCATTTCCGTGCGCTTAGTACCGTTCCACCGGCAAGCAACGATCATCTGGCTGCCGTCCGCGTCGCGCTGAGCGTCGCAGCGCCGGCGCTAGTGCTTCTCGCAGTTGGCCGGGCGGACCTCATCATCTACGCAGTCTTCGGCGCCCTGACCGGCATGTACGGCCGTGCCGAGTCACACCAACTGCGGCTCAAGCACCAAGCGCAAGCTGCCGCGGTGCTCCTGGCTGGTGTCTCGGTGGGCACGTTCTTGTCCGTCTCGCACATCCATTCTTGGGGACTGGTCGTAGTCGAGGCGCTGCTGGCGGGCGTGGGCTCGCTGTTCTCGGACAAGGTGCGGCTCAAGCCCAACGGACCGTTCTTCGGAATCCTGGCCCTGGGGGCATGCGCTTCCGTTCCCGCGACCATCCCCTTCAATGCCGCGGTCCTGATCTGCGCGGCGTCGGCAGCGTTCTCGATGGTGGTGGGTTTTGCCGGGTGGCTTCGGTACCGGGTGTGGAAACGCGGCGCCATCCGGGACATTCCGGCGTCCTCGGCGCGGCTGCGCCAAGCAGCCGCCCTTCACGCGGCCCGGTATGTGCTCGCCGTCGGCGCGGCAGGTGCTTGCGGAGTACTCACGGGCAGCGGGCACCCGCACTGGGCCATGGCGGCCGCCGCTGTTCCGCTGGCCGGAGCCGATATGCCCAGCCGGTTACACCGCGGCATCCACCGCATCGTGGGGACGTTCCTCGGATTGGGGATTGTCGCCGTCGTACTCTTTCCAGGACCGCTTTCCCCACTGCTCTATTTCCCCGGGCAAACCACCATCATCCTTGCCCTGCTGGTGATCGGCTTCCAGTTCCCCACTGAGCTGTTCATGAGCAGGCACTACGGCTGGGCGATGGTGTTCTTCACCCCGGTCATCCTGCTGATGACCCAACTGGCTGCGCCCTCCGATCCAGGCGTGCTGGTCCTTGAACGCGGGGTGGAGACGTTCGTAGGGGCCTTGATCGGGATTGCGGTGGCGGTGCTGCTCCAGGCGCCCCGGCTTACTTTACTTGCTTCGCGGCGAGGCGGGGCGGACCTGACGTAAGCTTCGCCGGCAGGAAACGCATGACGGCGGTGATCGCTTTGTAACGCTTCGTCGGGATGGATACCCCTTTACCCTTGGCGTTGTCTTCCAATCCTTCCCGGACGACGCGCTCGGCCTTCAGCCACAAGAAGCGCGGAGCCACCGACTTGTCCATGCCCATGCGATCGTGGAATTCCGTGTGGGTGAACCCCGGGCACACCGCGGTGACCTTCACTCCGCTGCCCGCATACGCAGTGTTCGCCCAACGGCTGAAGCTGACTTGCCACGCCTTGGCTGCCGAATAGCTGCCCCGGTTCGCGAAGGCCGCAACGCTGGCGACGTTGATGATCCGGCCTGATTTGCGTGCCAACATGACCTCCAAGGCCGCGTGGCACAGCTCCATCGGCGTCTGGACATGCAGCCGCAAATGCCGCTTTTCGTCTTCCACATCGTTCTTCTCGAAAGAATTCAGCAAACCGATTCCGGCATTGTTGACCAGCACGTCCACCGGCCGCGAAGCGTCCCGCAGCCTGGCCGCGACAGCCGAAACCCCGACGTCGGAGGTCAAGTCTGCGGGCAGGACCTCCACCGAAATACTGAAGTCCCGCTCGAGCACTTCAGCGCTCGCCCGCAGTCGACTTTCGTCGCGGGCCACAAGGACGAGGTGGTGGCCCGATTCGGCCAGCTGGCGGGCGAATTGGGCACCGAGCCCGGCAGTAGCGCCGGTGACCAAGGCGGTGAGTTCGTTGGCACGAGTTGTCATGCGCCCAGACTAGCCCCGTCGGGCCCCGCGTGGCGGGTGCCATGTCGACGGCGGTACTCGTGCGTTCCCGCTGGACGCGGTAGAGTGCCTCAAACGTGCGCCGGAAAAGCCGCCAAGGGCGAGGCAACGGCCGCCAAACCGGGGGAACGGACCATGGACGAGGCTCAAGCCAGGATTGAATTCCACGAAATCGACGAGCACGGGAATGCGCTGGAGCATCACCTAGGCGCCGTTGAGGAACCTCAGCGCAGAGCTGCGGTGAACCCTTTCATTATCGGGTTGTGGGTGCTGGAGCTGGCACTCGCCATAGCCATCATGGTGATCATCAATGAGGCTATGACCCCGTTCACCCCCAGCCCGGAAAATACCATGCCAATCGCTTACATCCTGAGCACCATGACCCCACAGCTTCTCCAGACCGCCGCCATCATCCTGGCGACACTTCTGTTCTGGCACGCCTGGCAGTGGCAGAAAAGGAAGGGCAAAAGTAGGCACCCGCCCCGCGATGGAGGCGAGTGACTACCCATTGAGCGGGCTATGTAGGAAAGCAAATGGGCGTGATCGCGTCGTATTCGTCCCAAAGTTTCGCCCCGGAAGCAGTCACTGCCTGGACAGCCATGGCACTGATGAGCTCCCCTGCATGGCGCTGGTCGCTTTCGGTGACGACATACGTGAAGACCAACTCGGTTTCCCCTCCGGCCGACATCGGACCCAAGGTCAAGACGGACGGACCTGTCGCGTACTTCAGATCCTCCATGCCCGCGTTGGTGAAGGATCGCAGTACAAGAGTGACATCGGTGAGGTCTTCGCCGGAATCGTTGATGATCCAGGCCGAATAGACCAAGGTGTCGCGAGGAGCTGCACTGGCCTTGTCGGCGTAGTGAACCAGGCGCACTCCGGTGCCGTGAAGCAGGCACGTCGAGCAGGTTCCCGGAACAGTCGCATCCGATGGATGCCACTGTTCCGGCGGACTATTCGGGATCTGCGACACCAAAGCCTCCGTCGGAAAAGGGCGTTCAGCAATAGGAATTCCCTGCGTGTCAGCCGCGGCGAACCCTGCGGTGCCAGACAACCATCCCCCCGCCGATAGCGGCGAGGAGTGCCCCGACGCCCAGCCAGGAGAACGGATCGAACGCGCCCGTGAATGCGAGGGGAGACTTTGGCCCCGCGCCCGTAGTGATCCCGGCCCCGGTCGCCGTCGCGATCGGCGTGGCCGTCGGCGTCGGCATGGCGGTCCCGGTGGGCGTGACCGTCGGCGTCGGCGTGGCGGTCCCGGTCGGTGTCGGGGTGACCGTCGGTGTCGGGGTGACCGTCGGTGTCGGGGTGACCGTCGGTGTCGGGGTGACCGTCGGTATCGGCCCGGAACGCGCCACCGTGAGGGAAATGGCCGTGCAGCCCTCGCAGGCTACCAGGTCGGCGCGTGGCGCAAAGCCGGCGACCGCCACCGAGACCCGGCCCGGAACAGGCCCCTCGGCAGCCGCCGAGACCCGGCCCGGAACAGGCCCCTCGGCAGCCGCCGACATCGCGTCGGATTCAGGATCGGCAGCGCTGATGCGCGCCGAAACCGTCAGGGTCGCGCTCTTACCGGCGGGCAGATCCACAGTCCACCCCGCGGCGCCACTAAATTGCTGGATCGTACCGCTCGACGCCGTGAGACCTTCGATTGTCGCGTCGTCAACGAGGTCCCTGAGGTCCACAGCCACGATCGCGCCCTGCACGTCGACGGGCCCGGCGGTCGCCGATACCGTCCAGACGACCGCGTCGCCCGGACCCACCTCGCTCCCGTGCGCCGGAGTGGATGCTACCGCCAGCGACCAGGTGCTCTTAGGCACGACGCCCGCGGCTTTGTCCTGCACTGCGGACAGGTTCTTCATCCAAGAGAATGCGGTAGGCGTGATGGTGTCATCGCCCCAGGCCTTTCCGTCGCGGTCCACAGCGTATGCGAAGAACCCGCCCTTCGGGGAGCCACCCTCCGGCTGCCAGGTCGCGTACTGGTACGCAGTACTCCGCGGCGCGGTAGCGGGATCGTAGAGGCCTTCGGCGTCACCCCAACGCGTCCGATCCTGCTCCTCGGGGAAGGAGAAGCCGGGCAGGAACTGACAGGCAGCGATCTTATCGGCGAAGGTGTTCCAGGTCCCCTGCATCCCCCACGTGCCCCGGCCGTAGGCCTGCAGGAGCACAAAGGAGACGTTCTGGTGCACGGCCTTGAACAGCGGGGTGTTGCCGTCCTGGTTGGTGTCGTAGATGAAGATCTTGTCGGTGCCGGACTTCGGGCCGATCAGTTTGCCGAGGGCATTGAATACGCCGATCGCGCGAGTGAGCTCGTCGCCCTGTGGATAGGACTCGACGTCAATGTCGATCCCGTCAAGGCCATACTTCGTGACGAAGGTGTCGACGAGCTCCTTCGCGTAGGCGCGGTACGCGTCCTCGGTCAGGGGGATGTCGGCTTTGGCGAGGCGCTCTAGCCACAGGGTGTAGACCACCTTCGTGCCCTGCGCATGCAGTGCCGGGACGTAGGTGTCGCGCAGTGCAGCCCAGTAGTCGGTGTTGGCCGTGGCGCCGGCGTCGAAGACCATGGCCACATCGATCTCCGGAGGGAGGTCACTCATGCGAGTGACGTTCGGGTGGGGCAAGTTCGAGTTGGCGTTGTGTGGCACCGTGACGTCGCGCCAGGTCCGGTAGTACGCCATCGTGAGCGGTTCGGCCTTGCAATGCGCGGTGTTCCCCACCGATGACTTGGGTGTCTCAGCGGCTACCGCAGGCTGCGGGCCGAAGGCGGCGAGTCCGGCGAGTAGTAACCCTGCGCCGAATGCTGTTGTTCGTCTCATTGCTCTCTCTTCTTGAGGGGGCATCTTCGAAAATCGGCGTGAAGGCGCCCGACAGTGTGCAACTATAGCGATTTAGTAAAACGGTAGCAGGTGGCAGCTGCCACGCACAGAAAAAGTTTGAGATGACCCTGTATCGCTACAGTTGAAGGATGAACAAAGCGAAGCGTGTGACCATCACGGACATCGCCCGGCTGGCCGGGGTGTCGCCGGGGGCGGTGTCCTTCGCGCTGAACGGACGGCCGGGCGTCAGTGCGCAGACGCGACAGCGGATCCTCGACATCGCCGAGGAGAGCCAATGGCTTCCGAACTCGGCGGCCCGGGCGCTCGTCGGCTCGCACGCCGGGGTCATCGGATTCGCCGTCAACCGCTCGGCAGGGACCCTCGGTGCCGAGGCGTTCTTCACGGACCTCATCGCCGGCGTCCAGTCGGCCCTTTCGGGGAAACGCATCGCGATGCAGATGGTGCTCGTCTCCTCGGTCGAGGAGGAAGTGGCGACCTACCGCCGCTGGCACAGCGCCAAGCAGGTCGATGGGGTCATTGTCATCGATCCTCGTGACGACGACCCGCGCCTCCCCGTCCTGCGCGATCTCGCCCTCCCCGCGGTGGTTCTCGGCAGCCACGCGTCCCCCGAGGGCCACCCGGCGACGATTTGGCTAGACGACAGGCAGGTGGCGCACTCTCTTTTCGACTATCTCGGCGCCCTCGGTCATCGCTCGATCGCCTACGTCGCAGGTCCTGCGGAGTTCCAACACACGCGCCTGCGCACCGAGGTGCTCGCCGGCCTCGGTGAACGCGGGGTGCGCGGAGAGGTGATCGCCACCGACTTCTCGCCAGCCGCGGCATCCGCGGCCATGCGCAGCCTCCTGAGCCGGCTGGAGCGGCCAACGGCCGTGGTCTTCGACAACGACGTGATGGCGATCGCCGGCCTTCGCGTCGCGCAGGAGATGGGGGTGCCCGTCCCGAAGGATCTCTCCGTCGCCTCGTTCGACGACTCGGTCGTCGCAGGGCTCGTGCACCCTTCGATCACCTGCATCACCCGCGACACGTTCGGGCTCGGGGCGGAAGCGGCAAAATTCCTGCTTGAGCAGATCGATGCCCCAGAGGTACTGGCGGACCGCGTCGGCGCCATGCCGCAGCTCACCGTGCGCGAGAGTACCGCCGTCCCGCGCTAAGGTCTCAGACCACGGTGTTCCGGGAGGCGTAGGCGATCCGGCTGGCCGTGGGGCGGATGAGCTCGGTGATGCCGCGCGCGGCGAGAACCTCGGGCTTCGCGGCATCGATCGACGTGACGATGGCCGGGTCAGCACCTGTTGTGCAGGCGTCCACCCAGGCTTGGAAGATCGCGCCGCCCGGACTCATCGCGCCGCGGCTGATCGGCGTCGAGTTCCCGTTGACTTCGACGACGATGCCGAGGGTGCGCGCAGGGGTGGGCTGCCGCTCGCGAAGCTCCGGAATGAGTTCGGCGAAGCGGCGTCCGATCGGCTTCGCCGCGCCGTTCTGGTCGACGAGACCGAGCGTGTACTCCAACTCGGGGAAGTCCGCGAGGCTGCGGCTTACGTCGTGCGAGCACCACCAGGTGACGCCCCAGAGGTTCTCGGTACGTGCGACGGAGCGCAGCGTCGCCTCCAAGAAGCCCGGGGTCTGCGCAGGAGTCAGGCAGTTCGACGGGGCGCCGATCTCTTGCAGCCAGATCGCTCGGGTGGGGTCGGTAGTGAACCCACGGGCGAGTTCGATCATGTACTCGGCGTGGCGGTCGGATGCCACGGAGCGGCCGCCGTAGCGCTGCGCCGTGCCGTTGAAGATCCATGAGTGCACGGTGGTCATATCGCCGAGGCGGGAGGCGAGCGCGGGCGTGAAGCCGTGTCCGTCCATGTACCAAGCGGCGTCGTACTCGCTGTGCACATGCTGCTGCGCAGGAGCAGAGGTGCGTGCGGCATCCAGGAGCGTCGTGATCCAGTTCGCGGCCTCAGCCTCGGTGACCGGCCAGGGGGATGGGTGGGTCGAGGTCGAGAACTGGTTGGTTTCGTTGCCGAGGGTGAAGCCCAGGAAGTTGGCTGCGTCGCCGAGCCGTTCGCCGAGGCGGGTGACCAGATCGACCTGTCCGCTCAGTGCATCGGGGTGCGTGAACATGTTCTTGTCGTGCCAGGTGGACAGCCAGGAAGGGATGAAGTCGAAGCTCGACAGGTGCCCCTGAATGACGTCCACGCTGACATCCAGTCCGAATTCCGCCGCCGTGTCAACTACGGCGCGGACGTCGTCGACGGCCTTCTCGCGGATCAGCGTTCGGTTTGGCTGGAGCAACGTCCACAGCGGGAAGATCCGCACATGGTCGAGGCCGATCGCTGCTAGCGAGGCGAAATCCCTGCGCACCTCGTCGAGATCCAGCGACATCCACGCGTGCATCCACTCGGACGACGGGGTGTAGTTGGCGCCGAAGCGCAGCGGGGCGACGGGGCGGGTCATCGCGGTCCTTTCCGGGAAATCAGTGTCTGGCCGGTGTCGTCCGGCACTGGACGGTTCGGCGCTCGGTGTGGCAAGCTATCGCCACTATACCGTTTTAGTAGTAGGTTGCGACTGCGACCCATCCCGAGACGTAGCAGCCTGGACCCTTCGAAGGAGACTGTCCATGAAGATCCGAACGACTGGCGCCGCAGGCATCGCGGTGGCCACAGCACTCGCCCTCACCGCTTGTACGGGCGGCACCTCCTCGCCTGGCGCTTCCGCCAGCGAGGGAAAGATCACCGGAAGCATTTCTTTCCAGACCTGGTCGCTGAAGAACGACAAATTCACCCCCTACTTCGAGGCCGTCGTCAAAGCGTTCGAGAAGGAGCACCCGGGAGTCACGGTCAACTGGATCGACCAGCCCGGCGACGGCTATGAGGACAAGGTCCTGCAGCAAGCCGGGTCCGGTGAACTCCCGGACGTCATCAACCTTCCGCCGGAGTACGCATACTCGCTCGCTTCCGCCGGACAGCTCGTCGACCTGAAGAAGGACTCGAAGGTCCTCGGCGACTACGTCGACGGCGGCGTCGGCGCCTACAAGTTCGACGGCCTCGACGGTTCGTTCGGCTTCCCCTGGTACCTGGGCACCGAGTTGAACTACTGGAACAAGGACCTTCTCGCCAAGGGTGGCGTGGCCAAAGCGCCGGCGACCTTCGAGGACACCCTCGACGCGGCCGCGAAACTCGCCGCATCCGGTGTGGCGACCATGTCCTCCGTCCCCAGCCCCAAGATGCTGCAGATCGTCGGCGCCACCGACGCCATCTACAAGGACGGCAAATTCGTCTTCAACACGCCGAAGGCCGCGGCGGTCATCGACCGCTACGCCAAGCTCTACAAGGCGGGCGCCATCACGGCGCAGGCGCTGCAGGTCGCCGGCACCGCGGGCTCGAACGTCAACATCTTCAACACCGGCGGCGTGGTGTGGACGACCGCCGGACCGAACTACATCGACAAGGACGTCGCGGTCAACGCCCCGAACCTCCTGCCCAACGTGGACGTCACCAACGGGTTCGGCAACCCGCCGCTGTTCGTGCAAGGCATCAGCGTCTCGAAGAAATCGAAGAACTCCGCCACCGCGCTGGCTTTCGCGGAGTTCGTCACGAACACCTCGAACCAGATCGCATTCGTCAAGCTCGCTGCAGGCTTCTTCCCCGGCACCAAGGCGGCCAACGCGGACCCCGCCGCGTTCGCCGGAACGCCGGTCAACGAACTGCAGAAGGTGGCCACCTCACTTGCGGCCAAGCAGATGGGCAACGCGAAGATGACCGGCGCACCGCAGTACACCGAGGCCATGGAGACCTACGCGAAGCAACAAATCGCCTTGGCGGTCACCGGTGAGATCTCGGGCAAGGAAGCGCTGGACAAAGCCGTGCAGTACGCGCAGCAAAACGTCGCCAAATGACCTCGCACCGGGCGGAGGGAGGATAGGCAGTGCAGAGACAGAGGTGGTTCACGCCGTACCTGCTGGTGCTGCCGGCGGTGATCTGGGTGTTCGTGTTCGCGCTTTGGCCATTCCTGAACACTGTGGTCCTGGCCTTCACGGATGCTCGTCCCCTCCGCCCGGCACGCTTCGTGGGGCTGGAGAACTTCGGGAAGCTCTTCGAGGACGAGAGGTTCGGCTATGCGCTGTCCACGTCTCTCCTCTACGTGGTCGTCTGCGTACCGCTGCTGACCTTCCTGCCACTGCTGCTCGCCTTGCTGGTGCACAACAAGATCCCTGCGATCGGTTTCTTCCGCACGACGTTCTACTTCCCGGTGATCGCCTCGGCCGTCGTCGTCGCGATCGTGTGGGAGTTCCTCTTCTCCGGGAGCGGTACGGTCAATTCCGCTCTCCAGTTCTTCGGCCTCGTGGACCGGCCAATCGAGTTCCTCTCCGACCGCTTGCTGCTCATCGGCTGCGCGGTCGGGCTCACGGTCTGGAAGGGACTGGGCTACTACATGGTTGTATACCTTGCCGCCCTCGGGAACGTCGGACGCGAGTTGCACGAAGCCGCGGCGACGGACGGGGCCGGGTGGTGGCGGCGGTTCTGGTCGGTGACCGTCCCTGGAGTACGCGGACCCATGATGCTCGTATCGGTGCTGGTGTGCGTGGGCGCGATGCGCGTCTTCACCGAGCTTTACGTGCTCTCGAACGGTTCGGGCGGACCCGGCGGGCGCGCGATGAGCATGGTGATGCTGATCCAGTCGATGGGCAAGGGGCTGAACGGGCAGATCGGCTACGCCTCCGCGATCTCCCTCGTTCTCTTCCTCCTCACCCTCGTGCCGCTCGCCGTCGTCGGCGTCCTCAACAACAGCGACACCATCAAAGAGGCGCTGGCGAGCAGGCGCGTCACGAAGGCGGCCAAGGTCGCACGCGCCGCAGAGGAACCAGCGAGATGAGCGCCGCGCAGGGACAGGCCACAACGGCGCCTCGCCGGGAGAAGGCGTATCGGACGCGAGGCTCGGCAGACATCATGAAACCGTCCCTACCCGGGCTGATCGGCAAGTACGCCCTGCTGATCGTGATCCTCGGGATCATGGTGTTCCCCTTCCTCTGGCAAATGTCGACATCCTTCAGGGGCGCCACCGAGAACATCTACGATTTTCCGCCGTCGCTGATCCCGGCAGCACCCACCATCGACAACTACGCCAACGTGTTTCGCGCCATCCCCGTGCTCGACTACGCCTGGCACTCGCTGCTCGTCGGCGTCGGCACGGTCATCACCAACGTGGTCTTCGCCACGATGGGGGGCTACGCGCTGGGCACCATAAAGTTCCGCGGCAAGTGGATCGTGCTCGCGATCATCTTCTCGACGCTTCTGCTTCCCGCTGAGGTCACCCTGACCAGCCAGTACCTCACGGTCAAGTCATTGGGACTGGCGAACACGCTCTGGGGTGTGTTCCTGCCCGGTGCCATCGCGGCGATCAACGTGCTGCTGATGACCGCGGTCTGCCGGATGATCCCGCCGGACACGCTGGATGCCGCGACGATCGACGGTGCCAACACGATGCAACGCCTGCGCCACATCGTGTGGCCCAACGTCCGCGGCATGGTCTCGGTCGTCGCGCTCTTCGCCTTCATCGGCGCCTGGGACGACTTCCTCTGGCCGCTCGTCGTTCTCTCGGACCCGGCGAACTATACCCTGACGGTCGGCATGCAGTACCTCAGCTCCAACTTCGCCTCGAACCCGCGTGTGATCGCGGCGGGAACGATGATCGCGCTGGTCCCGATCATCGTTCTGTTCGCCGTGCTGCAGAAGCAGTTCTTCCGCGGCGTCGAGGAAGGCGGCGTCAAAGGATGATCGATGCAACCGATGCTGGAGTAGGCGAGCCCCGCTGGCTCGCCCTTCCGCAGCCGACGACGGCCATGTTGACGGGGGGCGAATGGCGCCCCGCCGCAGTCCGGGTCGTCGCCGAAGCGCCGGAGTTTGCCGGCGAGGCCGTCCGGCTCGAGCGCGAGCTGAGGGCCCTCGGGATCGCGAGCGGCGAGGAGGCGACCGTCCGCCTGCGCAGGGGCGGCGCCGACGGCGAGGCGTTCAGCGTTGCTGTCAATGACGACGTTGAGGTGGTCGCGGGCGCTCCGGTCGGGGTGTTCCGCGCCTGCCGTCAGAACGAGGGGTTCCGGCTCGAGTCGGCGTCCTTCCCGGAGATCGTCTCCGCCGACCGCGTCACCAGGGATCAGGCCCGCCGCATCGTGGAGGTCGCGGCAGATCTGCACCTGGATCTTGTGCCGTCGCTCGACATGCCGGGGCACCTCAGGCACGTCCTGACGGTGCACCCGGAGTTCCGGCTCCCCTCCGGCGCGCCGGGTACGGATCACGCGCTGGACATCACCCGCGACGAGGCCGAGAGGTTCGCGCAGGCGCTGATCGATGACATGGCACCGGTCTTCTCCCGGAGCACATGCTGGAACCTCGGCGGCGACGAGTTCGTCGACTTCTCGAGGATCGAGGACTACCGCACGCTCAGCGGCGCCGCCCTGGAACGGTACGGCGAGGAGGGGACGGGCTTCGATCTCCTCACGGACTTCATCAACCGGACGGCGACGCACCTGCGTTCGCGAGGTTTCGCGGCACGGGTCTGGAACGACGGGATGCTGCGCAGTCGCGTCATCGATCTCGACCGCGACATCGTGCTCACCTGGTGGACAAACTGGGACGTGCAGATACGGCCCCTGGCTCAGGCCGTCACCGCGGGCTACGGCCTGGTGAACTTCAACGACTCGCTCTTCTACTATGTGCTCGGCGAGAAGGCCGGATACAGCTATCCGACGAGCGAACGGGTCTGGGAAGCGGGCTGGCACCCCGGCCTGTTCCCGCCGCTGCCCGGCGGCGCCAGGCAGGAGATCGCGGCCCCCTATCCCGCGCAGCTGAGGGGCGTCTCCTTCTCGGTCTGGTCGGATGCCGCAGAGGCGCAGACCCCCGGTGAGGTCTTCGACGGCATCCGCCGTCCTCTGCGTGCGACGGCGGAGCGCGCCTGGAACGGCGGGAGCCGGCTCATGCACACCGAGTTCTGCGACATCGATGCGCGCATCGGCGTGATGAATGACGCGACGGGCTTCAGCCGCTGACGCTACCTCATTGCGTCCTTCCCCGCACTCCCTAGAACGTTTTAGTACTGCCCCCCCCGAGCCCGGAGAACAGCCCATGCATGACGACACTTCGCTCACCATCGGTCGCGTCAAGCGCGTCCTCGAGGAGCGCATCCGACCGGCGGTCCACTCGGCATCCGTGCCTCTGGCTGTCGGGATCCACGAGCTCGACGGCGAGCCGATCAGCCCCGCTGACGGGCTCGCGCTCGACTACGCTCCGTGGTGCGTCGGAGCGCCATGGGGTCCCGCCTGGGGGACCGCCTGGTTCCGGCTCACCGGGCGCGTGCCGGCCGAATGGGCAGGGCGCACGGTCGAAGCCGTGGTCGATCTCGGGTTCGATATCAACATGGCAGGCTTCCAATGCGAGGCGCTCGTCTATCGTGCCGACGGCACTCCGGTGAAGAGCATCAACCCCCGTAACCAGTGGATCCCGGTCACAAAGGCGGCCGACGGCGACGAGGCCGTCGAACTTTACCTCGAAGCGGCATCCAACCCCGTGCTGCTCGACTACCATCCATTCCTCCCGACGCAGGAGGGTGACATCCTCACTTCGTCTGCGGAGCCGCTCTACCGCACGCGCCGGATGGATCTCGTTGTCTTCGAGCAGGAGGTCTTCGAGCTCTCGCTCGACCTCGACGTACTGTTCGAACTGCAGGCCGAGCTTCCACCCACCTCGCCGCGGCGCATGCGCATTCTGCAGGCCATGGATGATGCGCTCGATGTGCTCGATCTCCAGCGCATCGCCGCGACCGCTGCGGACGCCCGCGCGAAGCTCGCCGTCGTCCTGGCGGCTCCCGCCGAGGCGAGCGCCCATCATATCTCGGCCATCGGCCATGCGCACATCGACTCCGCGTGGCTGTGGCCGGTGCGCGAGACGATCCGCAAGGTCGCCCGTACCTCGTCCTCGATGGTGGCGCTGCTGGAAGAGCAGCCGGAGTTCCAGTTCGGCATGTCCAGCGCGCAGCAGTACGCCTGGCTCAAGGAGCACCGCCCCGAGGTGTTCGAACGGGTGAAGGCCGCTGTGGCCGACGGTCGATTCCTGCCGCTCGGCGGCATGTGGGTCGAGTCCGATACGGTGATGCCGACAGGTGAGTCTTTGGTGCGGCAGTTCTCGCACGGTCAGCGGTTCTTCGAGCGGGAGTTCGGCATCCGCTCGAAGGGTGTCTGGTTGCCCGACAGCTTCGGCTACTCGTCGGCACTGCCGCAGCTCATGCGCCGCGCCGGCTTCGAATGGTTCTTCACGCAGAAGATTTCCTGGAACCAGCAGAATGTTTTCCCGCACCACACGTTCCTGTGGGAGGGCATCGACGGTTCGCAGGTGTTCACGCACTTCCCGTCAATGGACACGTACAACTCGCAGCTGAGCGGCATGGAGGTCGCCAAGGCGGCGCGTCAGTTCAAAGAGAACCGGGTCAGTTCCCGGTCGATCGCGCCCGTGGGCTGGGGTGATGGCGGCGGTGGTACCACACGCGAGATGACGGGCCGCGCCCGACGCTTGCAGAACCTCGAGGGCAGCGCCCAGGTCGCCTGGGAACACCCCGACGTCTTCTTCGACGCCGCCAAGGCCGAGCTGCCATACCCGGCTGTCTGGGTCGGCGAGTTGTACCTCGAGCTGCACCGTGGCACTCTCACCAGCCAGCACGGTACCAAGTCGCGCCACCGCCGTGCCGAGCACGCACTCATCGAGGCCGAACTGTGGGCGGCGACGGATGCCGTCCGAACGGGGACCGCGTACCCGCAGGCCGAATTCGACGGGCTGTGGCAGCAGGTGCTGCTGCACGAGTTCCACGACATCCTTCCCGGCACCTCCATCGCCTGGGTGCACCGCGAGGCGGTCGCCGTCCTCGACGACGTGATTGCCCGGGCGCAAGCAATCTCGAATGCCGCCCGCCGCTCGCTCGCAGGCGACGGAGACCTTGAGCTTGTATTCTCGCCGGCGTCGGTTTCCGGCCCGCTGCCGCTCGGCGCCACCTTGGCCGCGGCCTCCGATGACCGGGTCACCCTCGACGACTCGGGCGAGGGTATCGTGCTCGAGAACGGCCTTGTGCGCGTGCGCATCTCCAACGAGGGCCTCGTCGTCTCCGCGGTCGAACTCCGTACCGGGCGGGAGGCCGTTGCCGATGGTCGCGCGGCGAACCTGCTGCAGCTGCATCAGGACTTCCCGAACATGTGGGATGCCTGGGACATCGATCGTTACTACCGCAACAGCGCCACCGAGCTGCGCGATGTCACCGGCATCTGTTCGCGGCTCACCAGGACGGGCGCCGAAGTCGTCATCGAACGCGCATTCTCCAAGTCGACCATCACTCAGACGATCACCCTGGCGCCGGGTTCGCGGATGCTGCAGATCGTCAACGACATTGACTGGAACGAGACCGAGAAGCTGCTGAAGCTCACGTTCCCGCTCGATGTGCAGGCGACACACTCCGAGGCCGAGACCCAGTTCGGCTATCAGTCACGCGTTACGCACACGAACACGAGCTGGGAAGCGGCAAAGTTCGAGACGTCGATGCACCGCTTCGTCCTGGTGCGCGAGGCCGACTTCGGCGTCGCCCTAGTGAACGACTCAATCTACGGCTATGACACTTCGCGTGAGGTGGCGGACGATTCCGTGACAACGACCGTTCGGCTCTCGCTGCTCCGCGCACCGCGTTTCCCCGACCCCGACGCCGACCACGGACGGCACGTCATCACCATCGGTATGGTGATCGGCGCCGGTCCTGCCGAGGCCACCCGCGCGGGCATCGAACTGAACGCCCCAGCGACCGTGGTCCGCGGCAGTCACGACGTCGCGCCGCTGGTTTCGGTCCGGGGCGAAGGGATCATTGTTTCCGGCGTGAAGCTCGCCGACGACGGCTCGGGCGACCTTATTGTGCGCGTCTACGAGTCGCTCGGCCGTCGCACGAACGGCGAGCTGTTGGTTGATTTCCCGCACCGCGAGGTGCGTGAGGTGAGCCTCATCGAGGACGCCTTGGGCGATGCGCGCCTCGGTGGCGCGCTCCGACTGCGGCCGTTCGAGGTCCGAACCCTGCGCGTGGTGCGCTGAGTGGCGTGCGGCTGGGGGTCTCAGATCCAGCCGCACGCCGTGCAGGGATCCTTGGATCCTTGCACGTGCCCTTGGCCGTGGGTCGCATGGGGGCACACGACCGCATGTGGGCACGGCCTGACGCGCGATCCACCAGGAACGGACGCCTCGTAGGGCCCCCAACAGGTCCGCGAGGAGCCTCGTTCCTTCGTATGCCAGGCACTATCTATGTGTCGCTGGTGGGTGAATCGTGTCGCGGACTTCGCGGGATATTTACCGAAATTCGTCGACGCCGATATTCGTCTTGCGGCTGGCCCGATACCCGGGCCGCGATTTAGTCGGCGGGGCGGTTATCCGGCACCGAACCAGTGAGATCAGTGATGCGCCCATGGGCCGCGGCTTCGCGCACTGACCAGATGGCTGCGATTGCCGCGTCCTCGTCCTCAAAGGCCTTGGAGGTGAGCAGCACGTCGCCGTTTCCGGTGACGAGTTGGAACCGCAGGCATCCATCCGCGTCAACATAGAGATTGAAATGTGAGGCCATAGTGGTGCTTCCTTGCATGAGAGGTAGGTGTGCCTCAGGCCCTTGCGTGCCCGAAGCGTTTGGATCATCGGCTTCGTCGACGGTTCCAAGTAACGGAAGCCAGGTAGAAGGCCAGCAAGCCGCCGATGAAGTAGAGAACCCAGAACGGGAATCCGACGTTGGTCTGGCGTCCTGCCAGGGTTTTCTGTTCCGGGGCGCCTTTGGGGATGTCTGCGATCCGGGAGGCATGGACCAGGAGCCGGTGTGAGTTCACCCCGATGGGGGTGCACGTCACCAAGGTGATGGAGTCCTCGCCCGCGGTGATTTTCAGTGAGGAAATGTCATCAGGTTTGACCACTTCGATCCTGTTCACTTTGTAGAGGAACGTGTGGTCCATGACTTCGGTGGAGAAGATGTCACCCGTTTTCGCGCTGTGGAGGGGATTGAAGAGTTCCGCATGCGGGATCCCCGAGTGCGATGTCAGGACGCTGTGCGTGCCGGGGCCGCCTACGGGAAGGGAGGAGCCGTAGAGGTGGCCCACGCCTTTGGCTAGAACGTCGTCGCTGGTTCCATGGAAGATCGGCAGATCGATGTTCAGGGACGGGTAGCGGAATCTTCCGATCACGTCGTCGTTGGCTACGTTCAACTGGCTCTGATAATCCCGCAGCTGCCCTTCCAATGCCGGCAGTTGGGCGGAGTACGGGTCTCCAAGCTGTCCGCCGGGGATCCGGGAGTTGTATTCGCGTGCCCGGTCCAGCACTTTCCTCCGCGCCGAGGGTTCAAGCTGTTCGACTTCCTGCGCATAGCCGGAAAGTTGTCTGCTGTGGGATATCGAGCTGAACCAGTCAGCTGCCTGGGGGTACAGGACCAGGCCCAGGCCGATTGCGGCGATGACCATCATCGTGACAAGTCTGCGGTCAGCAAGACCCGATCGGATGCGCTTGCTTCCCACCGCCGGTCTCCGGGCGCGATGGCGCCGAGGAGGGCCTTCCGGTGCCGGTTCGGAACCCTCCATGAATTCTTCGAGGGTTTGGGTCATTGAGGCCTCTTGCTTCGATGGACGGGCGCGGTATGGGGCATCCACCGTAGTGGTGGATGCCCCATACCCTGCATCAAGGGATGCGGGTGACCGAGGGTGTTTACTTTGCCTCGTTGCGCTTCCGTCGGCCGGTGACCACGAACAGGCCTGCGCCTGCCAGCACGAGCACGCCGCCCGCAGTCAGGGCCCAGGTTCCTACGCCACCGGTAAGCGGCAGCTGGAATCCGGCGTTCGCCAGGACGTTGTCGATCGTCACGGTCACAGCGGAGGGGTTGTTGCTGGTGACCGTGGTTTCGACCGGCTGGGCGAGAAGCCCGTACCCGGGCGGGGCCTTGGTCTCGACCAGCCAGTACGATTGGTAGCCGGGCTGGCCCGGGTTCACTGTTGCCCCGCTGGCCCAATTGGAGTAACGCAGACCTGAGATCACCAGGTTGCCGCTGGCATCGGTGGTCCAGGAACTGACCCCTCCGACGTTGATCGCGTTGGTGCCGGCCAAGGCGTCGGCCCGGCTCGGGTAGACCGAGAACACGGCGCCGGCCAGGGCTGCCGAACTCTGGGAATCCTTCTTGTGCAGCACGATGTTGCCCCACTTGGTCACAGCCACCGGGGGTGTGACGACCGGGCCGTTGGGCTGGCCCGGGGTGATGCTGAAGCTGGCCGCGTTCGGGTAGACCAGGGCCGTGTTCGTGATCTCACCGACCGTGTTCACGGTGGTGTTCACCGTGACCAGGACCTTGGCGGTGGGATTGGCAGCCAGAATCGCCCGGCCGCTTGCGGTGAAGTCCACCGTGAGGCTGTTCGTGGCCGTGTCGAACGCGATGGTGTAGTCCGTGTTCAGCGCCAGCGCGGAGTTGTTGGAGAGCGCCACGGTCGAGTTGGTGTAGCTCAACTTCGAATCGAGCTTGTCGACGATCCGGTACCCGTCGATCGGGTTGACGTTTGGGATGTCGGAAGTGATGGTCCACTGCACGTTGTCGCCGAGCTTGAGGACCGACGCATCGTTCACGGTCTTCGTGGCTGTCGTCACGGCGTTCTTGGGGTAGACGTTCACGTCATACATCCAGCTGTTCTGGTTGCCCGGATTCGTCATGGGAAGGGTCACCAGGAATGGCGCCGAGGGAGTGACACCGGCGGGGTACCCGGTCTCCGTCACCAAGTAGAGGCCTAAGGGAAGGTTCCCCAGGGCAGCTGTTCCGCTCATGTCAGTCGTGGTCGTCGTGCCGGGTTTGGCTGCTTGCACCGCGGCCTGGGCGGGTGTCAGGGCCGCTGCGGCGGTCCAGCCCGCGTTGGTCGTCAGGTCAATGTTGTTGACCTTCTGCACCGTGAACGTCACCCCTGCCATCGGGGTCAGTGCCGCCGTCTGGGCCGGCGTTAGTAACGTTCCGTCGTTGGGCAGATTGCTCGGCGCGGCCGGCTTCTCATACTTGTGGATGGTCAGCGAACCCGTCTTGGACGGATCGATGTTCGAGGTGTTCGCCGCGTGTGCACCTCCGGCTCCGAGGGCGAGCATCCCAGCTGAGGCAATTGCGGTCAAAGAGGCTATTAGGCCGCGCCTCACCTTCGATGATTTCATCGTGTTCCTTTCTTGTTCCCCCATTGATTTGCGCGGAGCTGCGCTACGGAGTCTGGTTTTGTGGGGTCTTGTTCGCTCGCCTGAAGATGATGAGGGCGAGGGAAGTCATGAGGGCGAGGATCCCGAGAACGGTTCCGCCGAAGATGCCGGCAGTGCCTGGCCCGCCGGCGGCTGGAAGCTTGACTGCCGCCACATCGAGGACCGTAATGGTCTGATTGTTTGCTGTTACGGAGGTTCCTGCGGTAACCGGGTCCAAGGCGATGCTGCCGTTCGCCGCAACGGTGAACTTCACGGGGGTCGCCAGGAGCGAGTAGCCGCTCGGGGCTTTGGTTTCGAGCAGCCAGTAGCTCCCAGGAAGCAGGTTCCTGACCTCGACCAGTCCGGGGGACCCGGGCACCGCGCTGTTCATTCCGACCACGGTCGGGCCCATTTGCCCGGCAGCGTCATTGTGGATCTCAAAGGTCGAGCCCGTCAGCGGGACGGTGGAACCTTGGGTCTGACCGGGTCCAGACTTTTGCACGAACAGGTGGCCCGTGGTGGGGTTCGTCGTGAAGCATGCAGGGTCAAGCGGCGCTGTGCCGCCGGTGACGCATCGTGCCGGAGGGATGACTCCGTTGCCGGTTGCCCCGTTCTTGAGGGCGACGAGCCACGCATTCGTATTGACCGTCACTGAGTAGGTCAACACGGCCGCGCCGTTCCCGGGGAGGGTGAACGAGGGAGTCGCCAACGTGCTGCCGGCACCCGGGTCTGCGACTGCGGCGGGTGTACCGCCATTGACGGTCAGCTTCGCCGAACCGGCCGTGAACGTGGCGTTGTTCAGTACCTGGCTCAGGTCATCACTGAGGATGACACCGGTGATGGGATTCACGGAGGAGTTGCTAGCGGTCACCGTGTAGGTGATCACCCTGTTTGCGATGGGGTCGCCCGGATTGATGCGGGTTCCCGAGGCCGGGAAGGCGGTCTTGCCCAGTGTCCACGAGCCCACGAGGTTGACAGAGCAGGTGATGCTGCCGTCCGCGCAGCTCGTTGGCGGAACAATGGTGGTTGAGGGTGCCAGGTAATTTTCGAGCGAGGCGTTGCCCAGGCTGCCGACGTTGTTGACCGTCACCTGATAGGTCACCACGCTCTTCGCGCCCGCGGCCACCGTCCCGGTGACGCCCAAGGTCTTTGTTGCTGCACCCGAGTTGTTCGTGACGACCAAGGGAGCCCCGCTCGTGGTGGTTGTGGTGATGGAATTGGCTACAAAGGTCGCGTCATCCAGGACGTTCCCGTGCCAGTCGGTGTAACTGACGGCGGCCGGGGCGGTACCGCCCGTATTGTCGAAAGTCAGCGAGTAGCTCAGAGTCTGTCCGGGCCGGACCATGGTTCCGGCCGCCGGATCCACGGTCTTTGAGGCCACCAGATTGGGTATGAGGGTGTCGCAGGCGAAGTTGTCCGTCGTAGGGCCTTGCTCCTGGCCAGACGGCAAGGAGACCGAGTTGAACAGGCCAGTGCCGGGGCCCGCGCAGGCCTCTGGCTGGTTGGTGTTCGTGTAGTGGAAGGTCACCGCGAGGTTGAACCTGTGCGTGACTCCCGGGGCGATGGCGACGCCCGGCTGGGCCAGCGCGTATGGACCGGCGGTCGGGGTCGAGCCGCCGGCAGGAGCCCCGGGCCCGGACGTTGTCCAGGCAGCACCCGTGATAGCCAGGTTCGGGGCGAACGCCGGCGTGTCGGCCAGGGCGCCGTAGGTGCCGACCGCCGAGCCGGTGTTGGAGACGGTGACAGTGTAGTTTGCGACAAAGTTGCCGCTCGTATCCGGACCGGTGACCGCACCTGCCTGCTTGGCTACGTTGATGATCGGCTGGGCGGTATTTGACAAGGCACACGTGATATTCGCTCCGGCCACCGGCGCGATCGCCAGCGATCCGGCGAAGGTTGCGCCGTTCGGCAACCCGGACTGCAGGCCGAACGAATCCGTACACGTGATGGTGCCGGCATAGTTCGCTAGGTTCGCCGTTCCGGCGGCCGCTTCGGTCAGGGTGTACGTCGTTCCGGCCGTGGCCACGTAGGCGCCGGTGGTACCGGTTCCCGGAGATACCGAGGATCCCGTTCCTGTCGTGGTCGAGTTCGCGGGGTTGTTGACCACCGTGCCTGTCGCCCCGCCGGTGCGGATCTGCACCGTGAACTGGTCCGTTGCCGCACCGCGCGGTGCTCCGAGCGCCTTGGTCAGGGTGATCCGCGGCGCCCGGACGGTCAGGGTGGCGTTTGCGGGCGGGTTGAGGTTGGTGACGATGTTGGCCGGGCCGTTTACATACGTCCCCTCCGCCGCGGCGGTCACGTTGAACGTGATGGTGCAGGATGACTGTCCCGCGGCAAGATCACCGCCCGTCGCAGTGAAAACATTCGAACCGGCGATTCCCGTTCTGACGAAAGCCGCACCCCCCTGCTGGACGCACGTGCCACCGATACCGGGGCTAGGGGCGATTACGACGCCGGCAGGCAGCGTATCCGTGATGCTCCAGTCGTTCTTCGCGTTCAGCTCGCTGGAGTTGGTCACGGTAAGCGTCACAGTGGAGTTCTGACCAGGTGCGATCAGCGCGGGCGAGAACGATTTGTCCAGCTGGGGGGTGACGTCGACAAGTTTGATGTTGCTGAACGCGCCGTCGTTGCCGATGGTAGTGCCGTTCGTGTTGTACATCTCCAGCCCGATGCTGGTGCCGGCAGCCTGGAATGCCTGGTCCGTGGTCATCGAAGCGAGGTTCACGGTCCTGGTTATGGTGCCGAAGCTCCCGCCGACATTGCTAGTCACCGTCTGCGTGTAGTTCTTCACGTTGGGATTGCTCATCGTGGAGCAGCCGTTGAGCGGAGTACCTAGGTTGCTGATGACCGAACCAGTGACGGGATCAACGGTGGCGAATTGGTAACCCGGGTCAGCGCTCGGCGTGCCGCAGTTTATGTATGCGGTGTTGACGCTGAAGGCGTAGTAGTGGCCGGGGGTCGTCGTGATTGGCTGGGCGGTCTTGAACATGACGCTACCGGTGGCAACATTCGGGCCGACCGGGAGGGTGTCACAGGTGGTGGTGGTTGACCAGGTGGTCTGGCACTCGGTGTAGGAGCTCACCACGTTGTAAGTCGACGGCGAAGCCGGGGTGAACTGTTGCCCCATTGCCAGGGCCAGCATTCGGAGGAACTGGTACCCGCGAACTCCGGAGGAGTCCGAGCATCGACCGTTGGCGCCGGAGTCCGAGGCACTGCTACCGGACAGTGCCCAAGCAGGCGTGGCCGAGTTGGAGTAGTTCAGAATGATGCCGTTGCAGCGGTTTCCATTGATCCATTTGGGTGATCCGGTGTACGTCTGGCCGGTTTGGCCTACATATGTTGTTGATCCTGCTGCCGAGTATGACTTCGCCCCGTTTGCGGTTGTATTCGGGAGATTGCTGAAGTCCTCGGCGTAAACCGGCGTACCCGCCTGAGGCACTCCCGGGGTTCCCGGCGTCGTCGCATATGCGGGAGAGGGCAGGGTGCCACCCAAGCCAAGTCCGACAATCGTTGCGCTGAGGAAAATTGCCAGTAGCTTGGCCGGAAGGGACTGCTTCATAGGCTTTCTTGCTTCACTTTCGGGAGCGGGCAGGCAGGTGGTCTCTAGTCACCAAGTGCGCGCTTCCGGCGGTTCGTGTCGCAGAAAACAAGTTCAATTTTTGACGTAAGCGGGGAGAAACGGCCACCCACTGGAATAGTGGGAGCAATTCGCGGATCGTGACGCGAAAGTTGGAAAGTATTTTCGGAGCGTGACATCGGCCGGATCAGGTTCCGGGCGCCGCTGCCGCCTATTTTGCTTCGACGGGCTTCCGGCGGCCGGTAACCATGAAAAGGCCTGCGCCTGCCAGCACGAGGATCCCGCCCGCAGGTAGGGCCCAGGTTCCTACGCCGGTGAGCGGCAGCTGGAACCCGGCGTTCTGCTGGACATTGCCTATCGTCACCGTCACTGCGGAGGGGTCATCGCTGGTGACCGTGGTCTCGACCGGCTGGGCGAGCAGCACGTACCCGGACGGGGCCCGGGTCTCCACCAGCCAGTATGACTGGTAACCAGGCTGGCCGGGGCCTACGGCCGTTCCGTTCGCCCTGTTGGAGTAACGCAGACCCGAGATCACCAGGTTGCCGCTGGCATCGGTGGTCCAGGAACTGGCACCTCCGACGTTGATCGCATTCGTACGGGCCAGCGCATCGGTCCGGCTCGGATACACCGAGAACACGGCGCCGGCCAGGGGCGCCGAACTCTGGGAATCCTTCTTGTGCAGCACGATGTTGCCCCACTTGGTAGTGCTCACCGGAGGAGTGACGACGGGACCGCCGGGCTGGCCCGGGGTGATGTTGAAGCTGGCCGCGTTCGGGTAGACAAGCGCCGTGTTCGTGATCTCACCGACCGTGTTCACGGTGGTGTCCACCGTGACGAGGACCTTCCCTGTGGGGTTGGCCGCCAGCACAGCCCGGCCGCTGGCGGTGAAGTCGACTGTGAGAGTGTTCGTGGCCGTGTCGAACACCGCCGTGTAATCCGTGTTCAACACCAGCGCCACGTTGTTCGACAGCGCCACCGTCGAGTTCGCGTAGCTCAGCTTCGGTTCGAGCTTGTCGACGATCCGGTACCCGTCGATCGGGTTGACGTTGGGGATGTCGGACGTGATGGTCCACTGCACGTTGTCGCCGAGTTTGACCACGGACGCATCATTCACGGACTTCGTCGCTGTAGTTACGGCGTTCTTGGGATAGACGTTCACGTCATAGATCCAGCCGTTCCCGCCCGCGGGGTCCGTCATGGGAAGGGTCACCAGGAACGGAGCCGAAGGTGTGATCCCGGCCGGGTAGCTGGTCTCCGTCACCAGGTACAGACCCAGGGGAAGACCCGACAAAGAAGCAGTGCCGGTCGCGCCGGTCATCGCCGTCGTGCCTGGAACGGCTGCCCGGGAAGCGGCCTGGGCCGGGGTCAACGCCGCAGCAGCAGCCCACCCCGCGTTCGTCGTCAGATCGATGTTGTTGATCTTCTGCACTGTGAACGTCACCCCGCTGATGGGCGTCAGTCCCTGCAACTGGGCGGCAGTCAGGGCCGTTCCGTCATTCGGCAGGCTCGTCGCGGTAGCCGGCTTTTGATACTTGTGGATGGTCAGCGATGCCGTCCGCGGAACGGGGTTCGTGACGCCGGTTCCGGAATCAACCACCCTGGCCGTCTCCTGCGGCACAGGAATCATTTCGGGCACGATTGGCGCAGGCACCGCAGGTTGCGGCACCGCCATGGCGGGCGGGTCCGACGTCGGCGCCGGGCTTGGCGGTGGTGCCGTCGGCGCACGTTCCGGCACGGACTGCGGGGCTGACGGCGCGCTGCTCGGAACTTGGGCTTCAGCGACGGGCGCCGGGCCAGTCTGTCCAAGCCACATGAGGATGCCTGCAATCGCGAGGCCTCCCAGGACCAGCGCGGCGACTGCCATCTTCCAGAATCCCCCCACGGACCGCAGTCCGGCGGCGGCCGGTTCGGCCCCTTCCGGAACGAATTTCTCGGGAAGGAACGGGCTCGAAAGAACCCCTGCGGGAAGAAGCGACTCCAGCAGTGCGGTTCCGGGGAGAAATCCGGCGGTCACTGCCGGCGTGAAGACCACCCCGACCACCAAGGGGAAGACAAGCGCCCTCATCCCTGCCTGGACATCGTTGAGTTCCACCAGCACGGCCGTGCACTTCGGACACTCCTCCAGGTGGGCCTTGACCTTTTCGCGCGACGCGCGCTTCAGGCCGTTGCGGGCGTACTTTCCGAGCTGGCTCGAAAATTCGGCGCATGAGTCGTCGCTGGCCGCTGCCACGTGGTTTTGCAAGTAGGCCTGCCGGAGCCCCTCACGCGCCCGGATCACGAGCGAGGAGACGCCGTTGGGGCTCAACCCAATGAACGGCGCGGCTGCGGCAGGTTTGAGGCCTTCGATGTCCACGTGCCAGAGGGCCGCCTGCCAGCGTTCCGGAAGCGATTTGAACGCCTTCGCCATGGTGCTGGACTCAAAGGCGTCCAGAACGGTGTCCGCGTCGACGGCAACGCTATCCAAGGCGTCGACGTCGCCCACGACCTGGGTACGCCTGGCCTTCCGGTTCCGGTCGTGGGCAATTCGCCGCACGGCAGTCAGAAGATAGGAGCGGAAGAACTGGTCCGGCCCTTTGCCCTCGGTGAGGGCTTGGAAAATCGAAGCAAACGCCTCGGACACCACGTCGTCGGCGTCGCTGGCATTGTCCGTCTGGGCGCGGGCAACAAACCTGGCCGCTGCCACATGTCGCCGGAACAGCACATCGAATGCGGAAGCGTCGCCGTCGCGCACCATTGCCAAGATTTGAGGGTCGCTGTGCCCGACGGCCATCGACGAGTCCCCGCCATTTGAACTGTCCTCTGAAACCTTCCCCATAACCACCCAGTGTGACAGCCGAATTTGCATGTGACTTGAATTTTACGCAAGCCCTGGTTACGCGAGCTTGTCGGCGCATGCACACGGGCACGGCCCTGTGGGCTGGAGGAGCCCAGCCCGGCGGAATGACTACTCGTTGTCGGGTTCCCCCACGGGCGGTTCCGGGGGCCAATCGACGTCGAGATCGTAACCCTCGTGCTGGCGCAGATAGGCCGCGATGAACGGGCAATGCGGAATGATCCTCTTGCCCGAGGCCAGCACGTCATCCAAGGCAAAGTGCGCCAGGACCTTGGCCAGGCCGCGGCCTTTGAACTGCGGGCGGGTCTCCGTGTGCAGGAAGTCTATGTGGCCGGGTTTGTCCATAAACTGCGAAATCACGGCTACTTCACCGTCAACCAGAAGCTCGTAGCGGTGGAATTTGTCGTTCCTGACCGTTGTCACGTCCGGGCTGAACGACTCTGCGGTTGGATCCGTGAACTCAGTCATGAGTCGAGATTCGCACGTAAACCTGGCGCTGGCAATGGCACCCCAGGAGCATCGGGAACGGCGGCGGAAAGGACTCCGTCCGGCACCCGTCCCAGCAGTAACACTCCCAGCGCGAAGCACGCCGCTCCCCCGCCGAGAAGGGTCAGCGTGAGTCCGTTGAAGGCGGCGTCCACCACCGGAATGAAGACCACGACGCCGGCAGTCACCACCGCGACGTGCGTCCTGCCGCGCGCGTGGCTGGCCGCCGTCGGGCGCTCCTCAAGCCAGCCGAACAGGAGCAGGACCGGGACTAGAAGCACGAGGACGCCGAGGAGCACCAGCGGGCGGGCCCACCACCATTCGGCCGTACCGGCCGCTGGCTTGGGGAAGTCAGTGAGCAGAAGCAGCCCCGACATGGCTGCGAGCAGGGGCAAATGCCAAAGATAAACCGTCATGGACCGCCGGCCGGCCACGGCCACCACCCAACGGATCCAGCGCACGCCAGCCACCCAGGCAAGGCCGGGGCGCAGCAATTGGAGCGTTGCCGCCTGGGACAGCCCCAGTAACAGCATGCAGAAGTTGGGCGGATTCAGGTCCACGATCATGTTGCCGGAGTAGACGCCAATCCCGGTCACGAATCCCAGCAGCAGGTTGCTGCCGACGATCAATCCCGCGAACCAGCCTCGGCTTCGTCCGGCGAAGATGCCGTCGGCGATGAAGAAACCGAACTGCTGGACCGCGCACCACACAAAGAGCAGGTTGACGTTGGCGAGCATCGGGAACGCCCCGCGCAGGGAGTCCAGGGTGATCACGGCGGCCACGAGCCCGCCGAGGGTCAGCCACGGGGAATGTCCATGCAGCCGGGCAAGCAGGGGAACGCTCAATTGAGTAGCGAGGTAGGCGGCCAGGAACCACAAGGGCATGCCCGCGCCCGTCGCGATGAGCTGGACCACTTCCGGATCGACGCCAAGTAGAGTTGCGGCCCAGAGCCCCACGAACATCGAGGCCAGCAATGCAGTTGCGGGACGGATGAGGCGCAAGAGCCGCAGTTGCGCATAGTCGACGCCGGTGCCGCCGCGCGCACGCAAGCGACGCCACGATTCCAGGCCTGTGATGCCGCCAAGGACGAAGAACAGCGGCACCACTTGGAACATCCACAAGACGGGTTCGAACCAGTGCTGCTCCATGAGCGTGTTTTCGGTGGTGACGGTGCCGTCTGGGTGCAGGACCGGGCTGACCATCATGCAGTGCGAGAGCACCACCAGGATGAGGCAGAAGAACCGGGCAAGATCGATCACGGGATCACGGGAGCGGCCAAACCCGGCCATGGCCACCGACGTCTTTTGTTGCCTCGAGAATCCCATTGCGCTCCCTCGCGAACTGCTGAGACCATTGTGCGCCCGCTCGACGGCGCGAACCATAGCGGGCGACGCCGTGAATTCGTGGGTGCGGCCCGCGAGCTGCGTTCCGGAACGCAGCCGTGGAACCGCACCCACGATCACGGCGTTTAGCGGCGGGCGTTCAGCAGCCGTTCCCGTTGCCGTGGATCGGTTGCCGCCGCGCACGCCGCCAATGCCAGGCCGAAGGCGCCGTCCAGGACCGCGCGGTCCGCGGAAGCGGAGGAGCCGTGGGCAGCAAACTCGGCGGTGTGGTGGGCGGCCCCGCCCACGTCGTAGCCGAGCAAGGGATGGATGCTTGGCACCAGTTGCGAGACGTTGCCCATATCCGTGGAAGCTACTGGATCGTCGCTGAACGCAACAGCCCTCCCCCGGGCTGACATCGCTTGCCGGTAGGCCTCGGAAAGGTACCGGTCCTGCCTGAGTTCGGCGTAGGCATTGCCGGTGGGCGTGACCTTGAGGGCGCTCCCGCTGGCAAGTGCGCCCGCCTCCAGGCAGCGCCGCACGCGTTCCTCGATGGCTCGCAGGTTCTTGAAACTCGGCGAACGCATTTCCACGCTCGCCCGGGCCCGCTCCGGTATGACGTTGACGGCACTTCCGCCTTCCGTGCCCGGGTTCCTGCCTGGTACATGCCAAGGCTCAGGTTGAACATGGCGAAGCCGGCGCAGTAGCCGGCCATAGAGCCGTGTGCAGTTGCCATGACCAGGAAGCCGCCCGCCAGCAGGAGACCGGCGAATACCAGGGTGGCACGTTCGCCGAACAGGCTGAGCGCCTTTGAGGTCAGAAGGGAAGAGAGCAGCGAGAGCACCGATGCGGCCGCCAGGACAATGGCGATCATGAGCGGGCTCAGCGCGAAGCCGTAGCCGGTCTTGTCAGGGTTCGAATACAGGAAGATCCCGTTGGTGCCGAAGTAGCTGATGGAGGCGAAACCGAAGAAGAAGGTGGCCAGTGAGACCGTCCGGATGCGCGGGATGGCGAGCATCCGCAGGTCCATGAAGCGCTTCCCGTTCACGCCTCGAGCGTCCAGGACCACCCAGTAGGCCAAGAGCGCGAGGCCGATGATTCCGGATCCGATTGTCTTGGCATCCAGCCAGCCCCAGTCCGGGCCCATCGAAAGTGCCACCACGAAGCCGATCAGTCCGAGGGAACATGCCAGGAGCGGCACCAAGGCGAGTCCTTCGCGGGTGGGGGTCCCGGCGTCGGGCAGGACGAAGGAACAAAGCAGCCCCACAACCGCGAACGGCACCGCTACCCAGAAACCGAGAGTGGGATCGTCGACGCCGATGATCCCGGCAAGCAGGCCGCCTGCGCCAACCATGATCATGAGCATGCCGATCATCACGCTGACTCCGGTGCGGGTCTGCGCCGGGCTGCTCACCCGCAGGATGCCCATCATCAGCGGGATGAAGCCGACCACGCACGTAAGCATGACAACGCCGATTGTCACCGTCCATAGCGACGGCCACAACGCCATCATGAGGACGCCGGCCGCGACTACCGCCGTCGACCAGCGGAGCACGAGCCTGTAGCCATAGCTGTCGCCGAGCCGCGAGATGATCGGCGTGAGCACGGCAAAGCTCACGTTGGAGATCAGGAAAATGCCGTTGATGGTGGGGTCATCGATCGAAAAGCTCGGCCCGAGGGCGGGGAGGATCGGGTTCAGGTAACCCTGGGTGACTCCACTGAGTGATTCGATCAGGGCCATCGCCACGATCATTCCAGTGATGGTCCGGCGAGCGATGGCCGCCGTCGCTGGAGGTGCTGTCTTGCTTGCCATGTGCTTCCTTGAGTGTTGGGGGCGTCGTTGCCTGGCTTTTGGGATGCGAGCGGGTGATGCGAGTCACAACGTTAGTTTTGCCGTCTACACTGACTAGGAATTTGTTTGAAATCCTCTGAAAATCGTGAATTTTGAAGGAATCGGCCATAATCTCCGAAATTGATCTTGAGATCGTCAATGCGCTACAGATCAGTCCCCGTGCCGACTGGAGCCGCGTGGGGGACGTCCTGGGCTTGTCCGGACCTACCGTCGCGCGCCGCTGGAACTCCCTTGCCGAGCAGGGACTGGCTTGGATCACCCCGGCACCGGGTCCGCGCTATCTAAGCGCAGGCTGGTCGGCGTTCATCAGCCTTTCTTCACTTCCGAGCGAGAATGAAGCCCTCGTTCGCAAGCTGTGCGCGGAGCCGGCATTTGGCACCGTTTCGCTGGTGTCCGGCTCCCACGATCTCTTCGTTGACTGCTTCGCCTCAAGCCACGAAGAACTCATGGACATCGTCACTGGATCCTTCGCCGGGCTCCCTGGAGTGACCCACCGGGAGGTCGTCTTCGTCACCAAGCTGTACCGGCAGGCCTCCGACTGGCGCAGCGGCACGTTGGAGCCGGCGCGGGCCCGGCTCATGTCGGCAGAACCCCTGCCTGCCCCGGCCGCCTACGCACCCGACGGGCTGGATGCGTTGTTGTTGGAAGAACTGGCCCGGGACGGGCGGGCCAGTTGGGCAGAGCTGGGGGCTGCCTGCGGCGTCTCTCCCCAAACCGCACGACGGCGGGTGGAGCGGTTCCTCGCGTCCGGCTACATGACGCTGAGGTGCGACACGTCCGCTTCCGCCCAGCAAGGGCTAAGGGAAGTGAGCCTGATCCTCAACGTGCCCGCCCACCATGTTGACGGCGTCGGGCGCTACTTCGCTGCGCTGCCGAACTGCCGGCTCAGCGCCCAGGTTCTGGGCGCCCAGAACCTCCTCGTAACACTGTGGGTCCGCGACTACTTGGAGGTCCAGGGCCACGAGTGCGAACTGGCGGAGCGCGCGCCAGGAAGCGCCGTGATCTCGCGGCAAGCCGTGGTCCGCAACTACAAACGGCTCGGGCACGTGTTGGACGAGTCCGGACGCAGCCGCAGCGTGGTTCCGTTGCCGCTGTGGCGTGAAGGCTAGCCGCCCTCGCTGCCCGCCCAATCCCCCAACGCTCGCTCACCTATGACACCAAATCCCCCAACGCCCGCTCACCTATGACGCCCAATCCCCCAACGCTCGCTCACCTATGACGCCCAATCCCCCAACGCTCGCTCACCTATGACCGGAAGTGCCGCTCCCATCTGGAAACCCAGACGGCAACCCGAACATTTGCCGTGTGCCGCGACGGCTCGCGGCGTTTAGTAGAGAGTGCTATCAATCCATGACAAAGGAGTCATCGTGGCACGCGCCGATTTCGCGACAGTGCAGTCAGCCCAATTTCCCCTCGCTCCAGCCGCCCTTGCCAGCGGCGCAGCTCTTGGCCTCGGCTTGGCGGCCCGGCCAAACGCCGACGGCGACTCCGGGCCCGGCGGCGAGGTCCCCAGCAGCGCCTGGCGGGTCCGCGCCGATGCCTGGGAGTTTCTTGGCTACGCCGTCAAACAGCTGGCCGCCGCCACATCGCGTTCCGGGGGCGCCCGCCCGTCACGGGAGCTGCCGCGGGAGGTTCGAAGGTTGTTGCCCATGCTGGAATCCCTGGAAATGTATTGGGCGTCTCCGGGGCAGCAATATGTCATGGAATTGCGGGGAATCCTCGAGGCTGGAGAATACCCTGAGGCGCTAAGCCTCATCGAACCGGTCGCACGGCGCGTTGCCGGCCACAACCAACACGCCCAAGAGCCCTCGCCGGACCCCGAACGCGAAGCGGACCGCGTTGAAGAAACCGCCGAATCGCGCAAGCGGTTCGAGGTCCTCGTGGTCGACGACGTCGCCGGCGCCGACCGTGAAGCCCTCCAAACAGAATTGCTCAACCAGCGCCGCCCCGCCGACGCCTTCAATTACGAGCTGGTGTTCGTGCCGAGCTTCGAGGACGCGGTGGTGGCAATCCTGCTCAACCCCGACATTCAGGCGTGTGTATTGCGGCCGGGATTCGTCCCCAAGAGCAGGCAGCGCCTGAGCAGGGATGTGCGCGGATTCCTGGACCGGTTCCTGGGAAATTCACTCCCCGAGCGCCCCTTGGACCGCATCCTGAGCTTGGCCGAGAAACTGGGCGAACTCCGCCCGGAACTTGATCTCTACCTGGTGGCGGGCGTGGGAATCGAAGAACTCGCCGGTTCCTTGACCCGCCAATTCCGCCGGATATTCCGCCGCCAGGACGGCTTGGAACTCCACTTGTCATTGCTTGCCGGCATCGCAGAACGATATGAAGCGCCGTTCTTCCACGCGGTCCAGCAATATAGCCGCAAACCCGCCGGGGTCTTCCATGCCTTGCCGGTGTCCAGGGGCGGATCGGTCATCCATTCCAAGTGGATCAACGATCTTGGCGAGTTCTATGGCCTCAACCTGCTCCTTGCCGAAACCTCCGCCACGTCCGGCGGCCTCGATTCGCTGTTGGATCCGCATGGCTCCCTCAAACAGGCCCAGAAGTTGGCGGCCCGGGCATTTGGTGCCCAAAAATCGCTCTTCGTCACCAACGGAACGTCAACGGCCAACAAGATCGTGCATCAATCGATCCTGGCCCCCGGCGATGTGGTCTTAGTGGACCGGAACTGCCACAAATCGCACCACTACGCCCTCATGCTGGCCGGCGCCCAGGTCTCATATTTGGATGCCTACCCGTTGAACGAATTCTCCTTCTATGGCGCGGTTCCCTTGGAAAGCATCAAGCGGATGCTCCTGGATTACCGCCGGGCGGGCAGGCTCCACGAGGTCAAGATGCTTGCCCTCACCAACTGCACATTCGACGGCATCGTTTACGACGTCGAACGAGTGATGGAGGAGTGCCTCGCCATCAAACCGGACCTGGTTTTCCTGTGGGACGAGGCGTGGTTCGCGTTCGCCGGCTTCCACCACATCTATCGCCGTCGTACGGCCATGGCTTCGGCCCGGTCGCTTGAAAAATCGTTCGTGGATCCGGCCTACGCCCGGAGCCACGCCCAGCAATTGCGCGAGCTTGGGGCGGCAGGCGGCCAAGCGGGCGGCGAGCCCGACGACGGCGGCCCGGGTCCCGGCGTCGGGCACGTCAGCGATGAGCTGCTCCTGAAGACGCGCCTGCTTCCCGATCCGGCCGAGGCTCGCGTGCGGGTGTACTCCACCCAGTCGACCCACAAGACCCTGACGTCCCTCCGGCAGGGGTCCATGATCCACATCCATGACCAGGACTTCGGTCAGTTGAACGAAGAGAGCTTCCGCGAGGCGTACATGACCCACACCTCCACGTCGCCCAACTACCAGATCCTGGCCTCGCTGGACATGGGCCGGCGGCAGGTCGAGTTCGAAGGCTACGAACTCGTGCAACGGCAGGCAGATCTCGCGGTCAGCATCGCCCACGCCGTGGCGAGGCATCCCTTGCTGAGGAAGTACTTCCGCGTCCTCGGCACCCGGGACCTTATTCCCGAGCAGTACCGCGAAACGAGCCGGCAAATGCCGCTCCGCGATGGTCTGGCAGCGATGTCGGAAGCTTGGGAGCGCGACGAATTCGTTGTTGATCCGAGCCGTTTGACCCTGCACATCGGCCTCACCGGCGTGGACGGCGATACTTTCAAGCACGAGTATCTGATGGACAAGTACGGGATCCAGGTCAACAAGACGTCAAGGAACAGCGTTCTCTTCATGACCAACATTGGTACCTCCCGGAGTGCCGTCGCGTACCTCGTCGAGGTCCTGGTCAAGCTGGCCGAGACCTTCGAAGACGAGCAATCCGGCTTGAGTGGCCTGGGGCAGCAGGCCCGCAAAGCCCGCGTTGCCGCGCTGACCAGCACGCCGCCACCGTTGCCGGACTTCAGCCGCTTCGCCGAACGATTCCGCAAGGACGCGGAAACCCCGGACGGCAACATGCGCGCGGCCTACTTCGAGAGCTACAAGGCCGGATCCTGCGAATACTTCAGCGCGGCCGAACTCGCACTAAGGATCGCCGCCGACGAGGAAATGGTGTCTGCCTCCTTCGTCACCCCCTACCCGCCCGGATTCCCCGTCCTGGTTCCCGGGCAGGTGATCACGGAGGAGATCCTGGCCTTCATGTCGGCATTGGATACGCGGGAGATCCACGGCTTCAACCCGGAACTGGGGTTCAGGGTGTTGACGGGCAAGCCCTCGCGACCAGCCTCGACAGGCAAAGGTGAGCGAGGGTCGGGCCGAAAGCCCACATACGTGAGCGAGCGTCGCGCCGAAAGCCCACATACGTGAGCGAGCGTTCCAGTCAGCCGAGCGCGACCGCCAGGATGCCGAGCACGACGGCGAGTAGCGGCGTCGTGCCCTGAAGGACCGCGGCGCGGAGGTACTTTTTGCCGCTCAGGGCCAGCACGATTGCCGCCAACAGCATGGAGCCGCACGAACTGAAGACGAGGGTCCAGCCCACCTGCGGATGACCAAGTGCGACAAAGACGATCCCGGCGAGCGCCCCCATGGCGAGGAAGAGGTTGTAGAAACCCTGGTTGTACGCGAGGGGCCTGGTGGTTTCGGCGTCGGACTGGGAAGCGACGCTGAAGCGCTTCCACGTGGCCGGACGGGTCCAGGTGATGGACTCCATGCTGAAGATGTAGACGTGCAACAAGCCGGCAACGAAGGCGAAAATGAGGGAGGCCAGGATCATGTGCTGATCCTAGCCTCCCTGCGTTTCCCGGCTTCGCTTCCCGCGACTAGCTGCTGAGCATGTCCAGGGTTGCTCCGGCGAACGTCGAGGCGGCGGAACTCCAGCGGCCCAGCAGGCCTTGGAGGTTTTCGCCGTCGGCCCGGTGCACGGTGGTCTCGGCCTCGAGTGTGGCAAGAATGCCGGTGCGGAGCTCGGTGTTGAAGTTCACCTTGCCCACGCGCATGGTTGTGGCCTTGACCAGGTCCGCTGCCGGGATGCCCGACGCGCCGTGGAGCACGAGCGGAAGCTCCGTGCGCGAGGCAATGTCCTCCAGCACTTCCCAGTGCAGCTTGGGCTCGCCGGTGTAACGTCCGTGCGCGTTTCCCACGGCCACGGCCAAAAGATCGGCACCGGTGCGGGAAAGGAAGTCCTGCACCTGGCCCGGGACGGTCAGGCCTGCGGGATGGGCTTGAACATCCACCCCGAAAGCCTTGTCCTCGTCGCCGGCGAGCCCGCCGAGTTCCGCTTCAATCACGACGTCGGAGCTACCTTGCGCGTCGAGTGCGGCACGGACTCCGCGGACCAGGGCGACGTTTTCCTCGAATGGGAGCGACGAACCGTCGGCGAGGACGGCGTCGGCACCGGCGGCCACGGAATCACGGATGACATCCAGGTCCGAGGCGTGGTCCAACTGAACTGAGACCGGCACGCTGGCGTCGTCGGCCAGGGCCCGCAGCGCCGTGGTCAGCCGCAAACCGGCAAGAGATGCGGCCGTCTTCGGTGCCACCAGCAGGATGACCCCTTGTCCGGACTTCTCGGCAGCGGCCACCACGGCCAGGGCGGTGGTGAAGTCGTAGCAGGTGAAGGCCGGGACGGCTGCCCCTCGCTCCAGTGTGGAGCCCACAAGTTCGTCAAGGCGTACACGCATCAGTGGGCCAAGCCCCCCACCAGGATCCAGGCGACATGGCTGGGCAGATGATCAGGATTCAAGGGTGTGTCTTCCTTTGACAGAACCGGCCTGGACTCGAGGCCGGCAAGAGGGCGACGACGGCGAAGGGGGACCGCCGTCGTCGCACGTTGTGCGAGGGGCTAGTTTGTGCGCCGGGTGGGCGCGACGACCTTGATCACAGCGGAGTCGTCGGCGGCGGCGAGGCCCTGGGCCTGGCCGAGGAGGTAGAGCTGTTCGGCAGCGGCGGCGACGGGCGCAGCCAGGCCGGCGGCGCGCGTCGCCTTGCCGACGATGCCCATGTCCTTCACGAAGATATCCAAACGGCTGAGGACCTCGGCACCATCCGCGTCGTAAGCCTCGAGGATGCGGGGGCCGCGGTTGGACAGCATGAACGAGCCGGCGGCACCTGCTTCCATGGCCGCGAGGGTCTTGGCCTGGTCAAGGCCGAGGGCGTCAGCGAGCGCCATGGCCTCGGCGGCAGCGGCGATGTGCACGCCGCACAACAGCTGGTTGACGGTCTTGAGGGCCTGGCCGTCGCCGGGTTTGTCGCCCACGATGCTCAGGGTGGAGGCCAGCAGTTCCAGGGCGGGACGGGCCTTTTCCTGGGCGGCCGGCGTCGCGCCCACCACGATCAGGAGGTCGCCTTCGCCGGCACGCTTGGGGCCGCCGGAGAGGGGCGCGTCCACGAGCTCGACGCCGTACTCGGCCAAGCCGGCGACGGTGGCTGGAATGGCTTCGGTACCTACTGTGCTGCCAAGGATCACGACGGCGCCCGGCTTGAGCACAGGGGCGACGCCGTTCTCGCCGAAGAGGACGTCGTCGAGTTGTTCGCCGTTGCGCACGGCAAGGAGCAGGGCGTCGGCGCCTTCGGAGGCTTCGCGCGCCGAAGGAAAGGTGCGGATTCCGGCGTCGGCCGCGAGCTTCAGCCGCGGTTCGGCGATGTCGAAGCCGTGGACGGTGAGCCGGGTTGCCAGGCGGGTGGCCATCGGCAGGCCCATGGCGCCCAGGCCGAGGACGGCGACGGTGTAATTGCTGGTCATGGTGTTCTCCGTTGAATGTTAGAAGGTGGCGCTGAGCTTGCGCGTTACCTGCGCGAGGGATTCGTCGTCGCCCACGTTGCCTGCGAAGACGATGTACGGGATGCCTTTCGCGGGTCCGTCCACCGGTTCCCACAGCGAGACGATGCCGGGCAGCATCGGGCCGCGGACAATCGCATGGCGGATTTCCAGGCCGTGCGCGGCCACGTCCGAGGACGTGATGCCGCCCTTGGCGATGACGAAGCGCGGCGGGAAGGTCTTGAGCGTCCGGTTCACGATCGCGACGACGGCGGCAGAGACGGTGCGGGCAATCTTCAGGCTCGCTGCGGCGTCGTCGGTCTTGATGAGAAGGCGGCTCGTGTGGACGATGACGTCGCCGTCGCGGAGGGCGTCGACGACGGCGGCGACCGTCTCGTCCAGGTAGGCTTCCACGCCGCTAGCGAGAAGCCTCTCCACGTCGATCTCAATGATGCGGGCTGCGCTGTGCTGGGCCGTCAGGGTGTTGAGCTGGCGCGTGGTGAGGCCGACATGCGAGCCGACAACGATCAAGCCACCGGCCGTGGAGGGTGTGTTGCCTTCGTAGGCTTCCTCGCCGCTGAGCGCTTCGCGGATTTCCTGGCCGATACGGCCGCGGACGAATGGCGGACCCACGCGGTAGAGCAGCTTCTTGCCGCGGCGTTCGGCTTCTTCCAGCCCGAGGGCCAGCGCGCGGAGGTCGTTCTCGGTGACGATGTCCGCGACGATGGGCGTGGAGTTCGTGGCCGGTTCGATCGCGTCGGCGATGGCCTTGGCCGAGAGTTCGGGATCTCCTGCGGATCCGTTCGCGGCAGCCGCGCCGGAACGGATGATGTTCAGGTCCAGGACGATCACATCGTCGGCGGCGAAGCGGCCCTGTGACTTTTCCTCCACATATTTGGCCATCTCGGAGTTGGCGAAGCCGAAGCTCGCGTCCTTGGCGAACTCGGTCTCGGAAACCGGGGTGAGCTTGCCGGCGTCGGCCCCGGTACCGCGCATGTAGTGCACGCCTCCGATGGTGACTCGTCCGGCGTCGGGAAACGCCGGGACGATCACGACGCCGTCGGTGGCCTCGCCGGTGACGTCGGCGATCGTGGCGGCAATGACGTCGGGTTCCAACGGGTAGTGGCCGCGGAGGGTGGAGTCGGAGCGGCTGACGAACCCCAAGCGAAGCTTGGAGCCGCCAGAGTGCCCGCCCGCCGCGGCGAGGGCGTTGCGCACGATTTCCTCGTTGCGGGCCGCGGCCTCAACCGCGTCCAGGCTGCGCGTGTTGGTCAGCACATAGACCGCGGGCTGGGACCGGCTCTGCGCAATGTGGGCGAACGCCCACGTGAAATCGGTGACCTCCCAGCGGGTGAGTACCGGCAGGTTGGCGACTGATTGGGTGCCCGTGGGGTCGTCGTCGAGGACTACCAGGACGCGGGGCGAGGCTGTGGAAGACGCTGCTACGGCGTCGGCAACCAGCTGAGCGGGGATCTGGATTTCCGCCGGGAAGGCGGCCAGAACATCGGCTTCAAGGGTCACTTGCACTCCATCGTGGTTTCGAAGGTAAATGTAAGATGTCAGACATCTAGTATTTGAGTGCTAGTGTGACACACCCGCTTTCACCTGTGCAAGTGTCAGCGGTCACTATGCTTGGCGCATGCTTCAAGAGCCTCCGGCCGCGCTACATGTGGACATGCGCCTTCCGGCAACCGCGGCCCCCACGACGCCGGGACAACCGTCCCAGCCTCCCGTCCTGTTGCTGCACGGCTGGGCCTCGACATCGGCCTATTGGGAGCCACTCGCCACCGAACTGCTCGACGCCGGGCGAATCGCCTGGATCGTCGATTTGCCCGGGTATCACCGCGGGGACGTCTTGCCTCCGAATTTCCGGTGGACCCTGGAATCAGCGGCCGATTCCGTTGCTGCCGCTGCTCCCCGGCACGCGTCGCCCGTCCACATTGTGGGGCATTCAATGGGCGGCAGCGTGGCGCTGACTCTGGCGGCAAGGCATCCGGAAATCGTGGCCAGCGTGGCCCTGATCGGCATGGTTCCGGCTCCGCCGAACGAAAGCTTCAAATCGATGCTCGAATCCCAGCTAGGGCAAGGTTTCATTGACGATGCGACGCGCGCGAAGTGCATGAAGGCCTGGTTCGGGGATTTGTCCCCCGAGGACCACGACTTGCTGAGCCGGGGGTTTGGACTGCCGTTCGAGATCCTCGGACCCAGCGGACTCGCGGCGATGGCCGGAGTGGCTATGGACATCCCCGAAAAGGTGACTGCACCGACGCTGGTGATTGCCGGCGTCGGGGACCGGTTACGCTCGCTGGACCAAGCGGAAGCCTTCGTCGCAGCCAGCCCGCTGCGGAGGCTCGTGGCAATCCCCGACGCCGGGCATAGCGTGCATTGGGAGCAGCCGCATGCTTGCGCAATTGCGCTCGGCGCGTTTTGGAACGAAAGCCGGCAGCCACCAGCGTAAGATGTCAGACATCTAGGAACGGAGCACCATGGCACGCAAGTCGTTGGTCGGTGTCGTCGCTGACGAACTGCTGGACCGCATCGTCGCGGGCGAATTTCCGCCGGGAACAGTGGTTCCCGGCGAACTCGAACTGAGCGCCAAGCACGAAGTCAGCCGCATGACCGTCCGCGAGGCCATGAAGACCCTCGAAGCCCAGCGAATCCTCAGCGTGGAACGCGGCCGGGGAACATTCGTCAACCCGCTAAACCGCTGGGCGTCCCTCGAAGCGGTATTGCGTGCCGTTTCGGAGGGAAAGAATGACGCAGCAGCGTCCGTCCAACTCATCGAGCTGCGCCGCATGTTCGAGACCGGCGCCTGCGAACTCGCCGCGTCACGGGTCTCCCCCGAGGAGATCGACCAACTGCAGGTTTACGTCTCCGCCATGCAGAAAGCCCACGATTCCAATGACGTGCGCGCGTTCGTCGAAGCGGATCTGGGCTTCCACGACGTCATCCTGCACGCCTCCGGCAACGTCTTCGTGGCCGTGCTCTTCGAACCCCTGCACCGCGTCCTGGAAACCCGGCGCACCCAGACCTCGCAAATCCCCGATATCCAGCAGCACGCGATCGGACATCACAGGGCCATCCTGAAAGCCCTCGAAGCCGGCGACGCCCCCCGCGCCCGCGAGGCCATGGACGCGCACATGCAGCAGACCCTGGACGACCTCAGGACGTACGTCCTAGAGGCCTAGCCCCCGGTCCCCGGACGCCTGGGACGCTCGCTCACATATCCGGGCCATTCCAGAGACCCTCGCTCACATATACGTGCCAATTTCCCAACGCCCGCTCAGATCATCTGCATTAGGGTTCCGCCGAAAGGCCTCATAGGTGAGCGAGCGTTCCGCCGTTTGGCACCATAGGTGAGCGAGCGATCGACCGAAAAGCACCATAAGTGAGCGAGCGTCGGCGGGGTCCAGACCCCTAGTCCCCCGGCCCTGGGTCGGCTAGTCTGCTTTCACGGCCTGCCAGGCCCGCAGTTCAGGCATCAAGGACGATCATGAGGAGCAAGAATGGCTGACCACACATACAGCGTTTCTGAAATTGTTGGAACTTCGTCCGAGGGCGTCGACGCCGCCATCAGGAACGGGATTGCCGCCGCAAGCCAGACCCTCCGGAATCTCGACTGGTTCGAGGTCAAGGAAATCCGCGGCCACCTCAGCGAGGGCGCCGTTGCCGACTGGCAGGTAACCATCAAGCTCGGATTCCGCCTGGAGCGTTAACAAGCGCTCAACACCCCGAAACCGACGATGGCCGTCAACCTTTCTGTGGAAAGGCTGACGGCCATCAGTTGCGAGGCTGGACTCACCCGCGGGTCCAGACTTGGACGGGGTCACCGCCACAGAGGAGACGCCGGCCACGGCCGGCGAATTCGATCCACAGGAATTCGTGGTCCGGGGAAACTTCGTCCACAAGGCCGGCGTCGAAGCCCCATTTGTCCTCGTGGATCCAGACGATTTCGCCCCGGCTGAGTTCCGACCATTTCGACGGCGGCACGCGAAGTGCCGCTCCAGCGGGCCGTTGGGCCGACGTCGTGAAGTGGCTTGGGCCCCACACGCCCAAGGTTTCAGGACTCATCGGGACTCAGCGAGCAGGTACTGGCGGTGCCAGACTGTTGCCGCGCCGTTGTGGGAGGGGAAGACGTGGCCTTCGAAGAACGTGCGCACCACATCGGGTTCGCCTTCAGGGCTCCACTGACCAGACGCGGGGCAATGCGAACCCGTGGTTCCCGCGGACCCGGCGGTGGTTGCCCGCTCCCTCAGCAGCGCGATGCGTTTCATCGTTGAATTCCATCCTTGATATGCGAAAAGGTCTGGATTCAGCGTAAACGCGATTCAAAAGCCGCCCAATGGGCACATAGACAAAATCACGCCGATTCACTATGCACCAGCACAGTGACGTAGGGCACTTTTGGCTGAAACTCGTTCAGCTCTCGCCCATTGCATGACGCTCGGACAACTCCGGGCTCGTCGTCGTCGTTTCCGCGCCCAACGCCGTTCCCGCACCAAAGCTGCCCAGCAGCTTCAGGGCGTCGTCCGACGGCGAGCCCGCCTTCGCGGAGTAGACCCGCAAGACTTGGTCCGGGTCATCCGGCAGGGCCAGATTCTCGAAGTTCAGTTCCACGTCCCCCACGGCGGGGTGGTGCAGGCGCACAGTTCCGGCTGAACGCGCGGCCACTCGATGCCCGGCCCACCATTGGCGGAAGTGTTCGCTGTTTACGGCGAGTTCGCCCACGAGCTGGTTGGCTTGGGGATCGTCGGGGTGCCGCCCGATATCCGCACGCAGGGAGCCCGCGGCTTCCGCGGCAACCGTCTTCCAGTCCCGGAACAGTTCGCGTGCCTGGGGGTCCAGGATCAGCCAGCGCGTGAGGTTTCGCTCGGCGGGAGGCATGGACGGGAAGTCGGCAAACAGCAGGACCGCCATGCGGTTGGCCCCCAGCACGTCACTCCGCCGGCCAAGCAGGAGCGCCGGAACGTCGCCCACAGCATCGAGAAGTTGGCGCAAGGCCGGCCGCACCCGCGGCGTGGGAGTCGGCGCTTTGGGGCTTGACGCGCAGTGCTCCAGGAGGTCCATCATGTGGGTGTGCTCGCTTGAGTCCAGGCGAAGTGCCCGCGACACCGATTCAAGGACCGCCCGGGACGGATGGATGTGGCGACCCTGTTCGAGGCGTGTGTAGTAGTCGGTGCTGACATCGGCCAAGCGGGCAATCTCTTCCCTGCGCAGCCCTGGAACCCGGCGCGCGCCGGAGGCTTCCGGCAATCCCGCATCCTCCGGCGACATCCGGGCACGCATGGCTTTGAGGAATTTTCCGAACTCCGCGCTTTGTCCCATGTCCCCATTCTTCCCTCCCCGGGGGCTTGTTTCTATGGCCAAGGTAGGACTGCGAGTCCTAGGAAAAACAGGGGGCGTCAAAACTGCTGATTGTTTTGCCGAAAGTGCATAGGCTCGAAAAAGCCATTCAGGCAATACACCCACCAGCGACGAAAGGGCCGGACATGTCCAACGCTCAGAATTCAACCGTTCCCGGGCTCGTCCTGAACAACGCGGTCACCATCCCCCAGCTCGGCTTCGGCGTCTTCCAGGTCCCACCTGCCGAGACCCAGAAAGCCGTCGAGGACGCACTTGAAGCCGGGTACCGGCACATCGACACCGCCGCGGCGTACCAGAACGAATCCGGCGTCGGCGCAGCGATCAAGGCTTCCGGCATCAACCGGGAAGAACTCTTCATCACCACCAAGCTCCGCAACGGCGAACAGGACCGGGCAGCGTCAGCGTTCAACAACAGCTGCCGCGAACTCGGCCTCGACGTCATCGACCTCTACCTGATCCACTGGCCCGTGCCGTCCCAGGGCCTGTTCGTCGACGCGTGGAAGGCCCTGGAAAAGATCCATGCCGACGGCGGCGCCCGGGCAATCGGCGTCTCCAACTTCCTGCCGGCCCACCTCGACACGCTTCTGGCCTCGGCCGACGTCGTTCCCGCCGTCAACCAGATCGAATTGCACCCCACCTTCCAGCAGCGGGAACTGGCAGCGAAGAGCCGCTCGCACGGGATCGCCGTCGAGGCCTACAGCCCGCTCGGGCAGGGAGCGGACCTGGGATCGGCAACGGTCACCGAACTCGCCGAAACGCACAATGCCACCCCGGCACAGATCGTCCTGGCCTGGCACTTGGGAACCGGCAACATCGTCATCCCCAAGTCCGTCCACCCGGAACGGATCCGCCAGAACCTCGCGGCCGCGTCGTTGCAGCTCACCCCGGATGAACTGGCAGCCATCAGCGCGCTCGACGCCGGTGCCCGCCTCGGCGCCGACCCCGCCGTCGCGTCCTTCAGCCAGATGTAGAAACCACCACAGCGTAAGGAGCCCAAACCATGCAGTACACCCACTTGGGGCGCTCAGGCCTTAGCGTCTCCCGCTTGTGCCTCGGAACAATGAACTTCGGCCCTCAGACGGAGGAATCCGCAGCGCACTCCATCATGGATTCCGCGCTGGATGCCGGCATCAACTTTTTCGATACCGCCAACGTCTACGGCGGCCACGACAACCGGGGTTGGACCGAGGAAATCCTGGGCCGCTGGTTCGCCAAGGGCGGCGAACGCCGGGAACGCGTCGTCCTGGCCACCAAGCTCTACGGAACCATGACCGACCGCCCCAACGAGTCCAAGCTCTCCGCCCTCAACATCCGGCGCGCGTTGGACGCCAGCCTCAAGCGCCTTCAGACCGATTACATCGACGTTTACCAGTTCCACCACGTGGACCGGAACACGCCATGGGACGAGATCTGGCAGGCCATCGAGGTTGCCGTCCAGCAGGGCAAAATCCTGTATTCCGGAAGCAGCAACTTCGCTGGCTGGCACATCGCCCAGGCCCAGGAGGCCGCCGCGCGGCGCAACTACAACGGACTGGTGAGCGAGCAGTCCATCTACAACCTGCTCACCCGCAACGTCGAACTGGAGGTCATCCCGGCGGCCCGGCAGTACGGCCTCGGGCTGATCCCTTGGTCGCCGCTTCACGGCGGCCTCCTGGGCGGCGTCCTGAAGAAGGAGCGCGACGGCGTCCGTCGCCTTGAGGGCCGCGCGGCCGAGACCCTGAAGAAGCACGAAGACCAGATCCGCCAGTACGAGGACCTTGCCGACGACCTTGGCCACGAGCCCGGCGATGTGGCCTTGGCTTGGTTGTTGCACCAGCCGGCCGTGACCGCGCCGATCGTGGGTCCGCGCACGCAGGAGCAGTTGGACGCCGCCGTCAGGGCATTGGATGTCAGCCTTGACGCCGACGCCCTCAAGCGGCTCGACGACATCTTCCCGGGCCACAGGACCGCGCCGGAGGACTACGCGTGGTGACTTCGGCACCGTTGCGCCTGCTGTTCATTGGCGGGACCGGGACCATCAGTGCGGCGGCGGCGGAGCGCGCCGTCGCACTGGGTCACCGGCTCACCGTGCTCAATCGCGGACTGAGCACGGAACGGCCAGCCCCTCCGGGCACGGAACTGCTCCAGGCAGATATCCGCAACGCCGCCGAGGTCGCGGCGGTGCTGAATGGCCGCGAGTTCGACGTCGTCGCGGACTTCATCTCTTTCACCCCCGAGCATGTGTCCGCCGCGGTCGACCTGTTCCGCGGCCGGACCGGTCAGTACGTGTTCATTAGTTCGGCTTCGGCCTACCAGAAGCCACCCGCACACCTGCCGATCCTTGAGTCGACCCCGTTAAGGAACCCGTTCTGGAAGTACTCCCAGGACAAGATCGCGTGCGAAGACCTTCTCACCCGGGCCTACCGGGAAGAGGGTTTTCCCGTCACCATTGTTCGGCCGTCCCATACCTATGACCGCACGCGGATCGCCCTTCTGGGCGGCTGGACGGACATCCATCGGATGCGGGAAGGCTTGCCTGTGATAGTCCATGGCGACGGCACCTCGCTGTGGACCCTCACCCATGCGGAAGATTTTGCAGTGGCCTTCGTTGGACTCCTCGGCCGGGCGCAGGCTGTGGGTGAAAGCTACACCATCACCTCGGACGAAGCACTCCCGTGGGACCAGGTCTACCGGCTCTTCGCGACGGCGGCAGGAGTGCCGGACGCCGAACTGGTGCACGTCGCCTCGGAGACCATTGCCGCGCACTACCCGGAGCTTGGTCCCGGGCTTCTCGGGGACAAGTCCCACTCCGTGGTCTTCGACAACACCAAGATCAAAACGCTGGTTCCCTGGTATCGGGCAGAAATTCCGTTCGCGGCAGGCGCGCGTGAGATCGTCCGGTGGCATGATGAACATCCAGGCATCAAGCACGTGGACCCGGACTTCATGAAACTCAGCGAGCAACTGGTCCAATGGTCACGGAGGCCGATCTAGCAACTGAAAGGACAGGACCATGGCACTTGCTCCCACCGTCAGGCTCAATGACGGTAATGCCATTCCGCAGATCGGCCTCGGAACCTGGCCGCTCGACGACGCCCAGGTCGCCGCGGCGGTGGTGTCCGCCGTCGAGCTGGGCTACCGGCACGTCGATACGGCGTTCCGCTACGGTAACGAGTCCGGCGTCGGGCAAGGCGTGCGGGACTGCGGCATCCCGCGCGAGGAACTGTTCATCACCACCAAACTGGACGGGACCCACCAGGGCCGCGATCGCGCCGTCGACGGTCTTGAAGGCTCCCTCAAGCGCCTTGGGCTGGACTACGTGGACCTCTTGTTGATCCACTGGCCGCTCCCCCAACGGAATGAATTCGTGTCCACCTGGGAGACTTTCGAGCGGCTTCAGGCTGAGGGGAAGGTGCGCTCGATCGGCGTGTCCAACTTCAAGCCCTCGCATCTCGAAAGGCTTCTGGAGGAAACCTCAGTGGTGCCGGCCGTCAACCAGATCCAGATCTCGCCGTCCATCACCCGGATCAATGAGCGGGCCTTCAACGCCAGCCATGGCATCGTCACGGAATCGTATAGTCCATTGGGCGCCGGTCGCGATCTCCTGAACGCCCCGGTCTTGGCGGCCATCGGGAAGAAACACGGCAAGACTCCCGGTCAGGTCGTGCTGCGCTGGCACGTCCAGGAGGGGCTCGTGGCCATCCCGAAGTCCGCCAATCCGCTGCGCATGAAGGAAAACCTGGACGTTTTCGACTTCGCCTTGGACCACGACGACCTGTCCGCGATCGCCACCTTGGACGCGGGTGCCGACGCCGGTGTCGACTCGGATGTACAAGGCCACTGACGCAGTATCCCATCACCAACACCGAGGACGGCATGGCAGAGAACATCGACGGGACGCTCATCTGGGCAGGCGCGTACACCGCGGACAGCGACGGGCGCGGAACGGGCATAGGCGCAGTTGCGGCGCGTGAAGATGGCAGCCTTGCATGGCTGGGCACCGCCGTCGAAGCACCGTCGCCGTCGTTCCTTGCCGTGCATCCCACACTGCCGGTGGTCTATGCGGTAGCCGAGGCCGCCCAAACAGTCCGGGCGTACCGGAGGACCGGGCCGTTCGGCCTTGAACCCCTGGGCGGAGCCTGGCCGGCCGGAGCTGCCGCCTGCCACGTCGCCGTCGACCCGTCCGCGCGCTTCATCGTGGTCACCTGTTGGGGCGACGGCAACGTGCTGCTGTACGGGCTCGACGACGACGGCGGCATCAGCTCGCGCTTTGCCGCTCCGCAGGCGAAGGACCCGCACGCCGGCGTCGACGGCGGTATCGACATCGCCACGGGCGGCCCGCGGGTGAGCCGCGCCCATGCCAGCCTCATGCTTGAGGACGGCCGTATCATGACCACCGACCTCGGGTTCGACCTCGTGCGGGTATGGAACTACTTCCCCGACTCCGGCCTACTCCCCGACCACCAAGTCGCACTCCCCATGGGCAGTGGCCCTCGGCACTTGGTCCAGCACCCCTCTGCCGACGCCGTGTTCGTGGTGACCGAATACTCCATCGAAGTGGTGGTACTCCTGCCAGCCGCGGACGGCCGCTTTGTGCTCCATCGTCGCGGTCCCGCCACGGTGAGTGGCGCGGCCGACGGCGATGCAGCCGCCGAAATCGCGCTGTCCCCGGACAATCGCTTCGTCTACACGGGCGTCCGCGGCTCCAACCGGATCTCGGTACTGGCCGTCGAAGGCAGCGGAACCCGGCTCCGTCCCGTGGCTGACGTGCCCAGCGGAGGAGACTGGCCCCGCCACCACCTGGTCCGTGACGGGTGGCTCCACGTGGCGCACGAGCGTTCCAACCAAGTCACAACGTTCGCGCTGGACCCTGCCACCGGCATCCCGGGCGAAGTCTTCGACCAGCTCAACGTCGGTTCCCCCACGGCGTTGGTCATAGCGTGATCCAGGCGTGAGATCTCGCTCCTTTCGCAGCCCGAAAGAGGCGAGATCTCACGTCTCGATGCCGCACCTAACCCCGTACAGCCTCGTCCACAGCCGCCAGCAAGGAGTTGAACCGCGGGTTCGTGTCGAGGTCATCGATGAGTACGGCCCGTCCGCGTTCGTCGGCTAGAGGCACTTGCCAGTTGGGGTAGACCGCCGACGTCGTACCGGGCTGGTTCTGCACCCTCCGCTCCCCTACGGCGTCCACCAGCGCGACGCCGAGCAGGACCGACGGCGCGAGGGCCAGCAGCCGGTGGAGCGCCTCGATGACCTGCTCCTCGCCAATCTCCTGGCGGCCGTGGAATCCGGCAGTGTCGAATCGGGCAGCAGGCAACAGGCCCCGCTCCCGCAGCAACCCCATCATCTTGTCCAGGCTGGCCTCGTGCTCGGCCCGTTCCTCGGCCACGCTTCGTTCGAGCAAGCCCAGCTGGCTCCGGAGCTCCACGTGATCGCCGGCGAGGTACCCGGCGGTCGGCGGGAGGTCGTGGGTGTTGACGCTGGCGAGTGCCTGCGTTCGGTAACGTTCGGGCGGCAGGGGCGAGTCGCCGTCGTACTCGAACCAGAGGATCGAGGTGCCCAGGATGCCGCGGGCCGCGAGGTAGTCCCGCACCCACGGTTCGAATACGCCCAGGTCTTCGCCGATGACCACCGCGCCCGCGCGGTGGGCTTCCAGAGCGAGGATGCCGATGAGGGCCTCGTGGTCGTAGCGGACGTAGGCGCCGTCGCGAGCGGAGTTGCCAGCGGGCACCCACCACAAACGGAACAGCCCCAAGATATGGTCCACACGGATTCCGCCGGCGTGGCGGAGCACGGTGGAGAGCATCGCACGCAGCGGCGCGTAGCCCGCCTCGGCCAATCGGACCGGGTGCCACGGCGGCTGGTTCCAGTTCTGGCCGAGCTGGTTGTACATGTCCGGTGGTGCGCCCACACTGACGCCCGGCGCGAAGCTGCTGCGCAGGGTCCAGGCGTCGGCGCTGCTAAGGTCCGCTCCGACGGCGAGATCGTGCACCACTCCCAGGCGCATCCCGGAACGCTTTGCCGCGGCCTGGGCTGACTCGAGCTGCTCATCGCAGATCCACTGAAGCCAGCGGTGGAACCCAATCCGATCAGCCAATGCCTGGCGCATGGATTCAATCTTGGGCGAACCGAGGGTGGCCGCGGGGTCTTGCCAGAAGGGGTCGTCCGGCGACCGGTCCTCGCGGATGGCGCACCAAAGGGCGAAATCGTCCAAGCCCGGGCCGGACTCACGGCAGAACTCCTCGAACGCGCGCTGCCTGGCCGGAGAAAGCTTGACCGAGTGAAGGAGTTCCAGGGCAGCGAGTTTGGCGGCGAAGATCTGGTCCCGGTCCAGCCGTTCCCCGTCCTTGTTGAGTGCGTGGACGTGATCCAGCAGCCGGTCCACCGTAGCCCGCTTCCTGGGCTTGACATATGCCAATTCGGGAATTTCTTCAATGCGAATATAAATGGGGTTGAAGAACCGCCTGGTGGACGGAGAATACGGCGACGCTTGAACCGGAGGCACAGGATCCGCGGCATGCAGCGGATTCACCAGGACATAGTCGGCGCCGCGGGCGCCGGCCAACGACGCCAGATCGGCCAGGTCGGCGAAATCCCCGATGCCCCATGAGCGCTTTGAGCGCACCGAGTACAGCTGCGTTGCGAGTCCCCAGCCGCGCCGTTCTTCGAGCGGTGCCGCCGTCTGCAATTTGGCTGGAACCACCGCGAGCACCGCGGTGGCCGTCACGCCGTCGGACTCGGCGGTGAGCGAGTGCCAGCCGAGGGGCAAACCGGCAGGCACCTCAAAGGTGGCACGGCCCGTGGGCACTCCATCCACATCGCGCGGCGGCGCCCAGTCCTCCCTCTGGGCGGCAGCAAGTTCCGTTCCGTCCTCGAGCGAGATCGTCAGGCGTGCTGGCGAGCCGTCGCGCACGTGCACGTGGACAGCTGCCGTGGTTCCCTCCTGGACGACGACGGCGGGCGGCAGCATCCGCCGCCACGGCGCCACTTCCACGTCCGCGAGGGCCGCCTCGATCTGCTCGTTGGAATGAGCGGCGACTCCCAGTGCGCCCAGCACCTGGATCAACGTGGTGGGAGAAACGTCGTGTTGCATCCCGTCCCAGCCGTGGAAAGATGTCCCGACCCCATGAGCGTCCGCGAGCCGGTGAAGCAGGCCCTCGTCAATGGCTGTGTTCGGGGTGGGGGGCATCCCCGTGGCGTCGGTGGCGTGCTGGATGGGAGTGTTGGTCATGTCCGCCTCGTCTGCGATGTGATTCGTCCGAAGGTGCATACCGCCCCGCGTGCAACTCGAGCGAGGCAACTGGTTCCGATTATTGCAGGGCGGTGGGTGCAGTCGCAGTTATTCCGACACCATGACGCCCCCACCCCGAAACCCCCGCTCACAAACACGCCCCCAACCCGAAACCCTCGCTCACAAACACGCCCCCAACCCGAAACCCTCGGAAATTGTCAAGCTGTGTGGAGTCACTGGGCTAGTTTTTGGGGTGTTTTGGTCTCGGGCAGGTTGATCCCGACGTATTGTGCGGGGGCCGGTG
>NZ_JBFBKR010000026.1:0-59518 GCF_040686575.1 Arthrobacter sp. NPDC080073 | reverse complement strand
CGTTGAACCAGAGGGTGATGGTCTGGCCTTTGTAGGCGGAGAGGTCGGCGGTGAGCTGGGTCCAGGTGCCGTTGTTGTTGCAGAGTTTGAACAGGAGTGCGGGTGGCCTTCGAGGAGCTTCAGGGCGCCGTCCATGTCCTCGGCCTGCAGGACGCTGTAACCGGCCACGCCGGTCTCCGCGTCGGATACTCCGGAGTTCCCGACCACCTTGCCGCCTCCAAGGGGCGTGCCAAGATCGGCAATCCCGTCTCCAGCCTTCGCTGCCCAGTCCGTCCACAGCTTCATGCCTTCGGCTGCTGCTTCGGGGGTGCTCTCAGCCATGGCCGATTCCGCCGATTGCGGTGCATTGTAGAGAACTACGAACTTCTTCATTGCGTGTCCTTTTTCTCATGCTCGCCAGGGGGTGTTCCACCCGGTCACACCTGATCCTAGGGCTGCGAGTCGGAAACAGCGAGGGGCTTTTCAAGGTAAGCCGGGAAGGCTATGGACAGCAGTTTCGCCGTGGGCAAACATGGAGCAGGACAGACAATTTCTCAAACTTGAGCATAGTAGACTCAACTTTGAGAAACAGTCTACTTCCGAGAGGAGCTCTTCCATGGACGTCAAATTCACCACCAAGAGCCAGGAGGCTCTTTCCGCGGCGGCCATGAACGCCTCCACCGCCGGAAATCCGCAGGTAGAGCCGGCACACCTGCTCAAAGCACTCATGGACCAGCGCGAGGGCGTTGCCGTGGCGCTTTTGCGCGCCACTGGAGCGGACCCGGATGCGGTGAGCGTGCAGGCGAGTTCGGCGATCAAGGCCCTGCCGTCGTCGTCCGGCAGTTCCGTGCAGCAAGCGCAGCTTTCCCGTCCTTCCCTGCAGGCTATCCAGGCCGCCCAGAACGAGGCCGAGAAACTCGGCGACTCCTTCGTGTCCACTGAGCACCTCCTTTTGGGGCTCTCCGCCGGTAGCGACGCCGTAGGGAAGCTACTGCGCGACGCCGGAGCCTCCCACGAAGCGCTCCTCGCCGCCCTGCCAGGTGTCCGTGGCGACCGGAAAGTCACCTCACAAGACCCCGAAAATACTTTCCAAGCGCTCGAGAAATACGGCACCGACCTCACTGCCGTGGCGCGCTCCGGCAAACTGGATCCCGTGATCGGACGGGACAGCGAAATCCGGCGGGTCGTCCAGGTGCTGAGCCGTCGCACCAAGAACAACCCGGTGCTCATCGGGGAACCCGGCGTCGGCAAGACCGCCGTCGTCGAAGGGCTCGCCCAGCGCATGGTGGCCGGGGACGTCCCGGAAAGCCTGCGGGGCAAGACCCTGATTGCGCTGGACCTCGCGTCCATGGTGGCCGGCGCGAAGTACCGCGGAGAATTCGAGGAACGGCTCAAGGCCGTGCTGGAGGAGATCAAGAACTCCAACGGTCAGATCGTCACGTTCATCGACGAAATCCACACCGTGGTGGGCGCTGGTGCCACGGGCGAAAGTGCCATGGACGCCGGCAATATGCTCAAGCCAATGCTGGCCCGCGGCGAGCTGCGGCTCATCGGCGCCACCACCCTGGACGAGTACCGCGAAAATGTCGAGAAGGACCCGGCCCTGGAACGCCGCTTCCAGCAGGTCTTCGTGGGTGAGCCGAGTGTGGAGGACACCATCGGGATCCTCCGCGGCCTCAAGGAGCGCTACGAGGCCCACCACAAGGTAGCGATCGCGGACTCCGCCCTCGTGGCTGCCGCCACGCTCTCCAACCGCTATATCTCGGGCCGTCAGTTGCCGGACAAGGCGATCGACCTCGTGGACGAGGCCGCGTCCCGTCTGCGCATGGAAATCGACTCGGCTCCCGAGGAAATAGACCAGCTCCGCCGGGCCGTGGACCGCCTCACCATGGAGGAGCTGGCCCTGGCCCGGGAGACTGACGCCGCCTCGGTGGAACGCCTCGCAGCACTCCGCGCGGACAAGGCGGACAAGCAAGAAGCCCTGTCGGCGCTGAACGCCCGTTGGGAAGCCGAGAAGGCCGGGCTCAACCGTGTCGGCGACCTCAAGGCGAAAATCGACGAACTGCGTTCGGCTGCCGAAAAGTACCAGCGCGAAGGAGACCTTGAAGCTGCCTCGCGCATTCTCTACGGCGAACTGCCCGCGTTGGAGCGCGAGCTCAGCGCAGCAGCCCAGGAAGAGTCGGCGCGCGAAGCGCGGGGCGAAGCGAAGCCCGCACTGATGGTCGCGGAGGAAGTCACGGCGGATGATATCGCCGAGGTCATTTCGGCCTGGACTGGGATCCCCGCCGGCCGCATGCTGCAGGGAGAATCCCAGAAGCTGCTGCATATGGAGGAGGAGATCGGAAAGCGCCTGATCGGCCAGTCCAAGGCTGTGGCCGCCGTTTCCGACGCCGTCCGCCGCGCCCGTGCGGGCATCAGCGATCCCAACCGCCCCACCGGTTCGTTCCTGTTCCTGGGCCCCACCGGCGTCGGTAAGACCGAGCTCGCGAAGGCGCTCGCTGACTTCCTGTTCGACGACGAACGCGCCATGGTGCGGATCGACATGTCCGAGTACGGGGAGAAGCACTCCGTGGCCAGGCTCGTCGGTGCCCCTCCCGGATACGTGGGCTACGAGGAAGGTGGCCAGCTCACCGAAGCGGTCCGCCGCCGCCCGTACTCCGTGATCCTGCTCGACGAGGTCGAGAAGGCCCACCCGGAGGTGTTCGACATCCTCCTGCAAGTGCTCGACGACGGTCGCCTCACCGACGGGCAGGGCCGCACCGTGGACTTCCGGAACACCATCCTGGTGCTGACCTCCAACTCGGGCAGCCAGTTCCTCGTGGATCCGACCCTCGACGCCACGGCGAAGCGAAATGCGGTCATGGCCGTGGTCAACGCCTCCTTCAAGCCGGAGTTCCTCAACCGGCTCGATGAGATTGTGCTGTTCGATCCGCTCAGCGTGGACGAGCTCGCCAGGATCGTCGAGCTGCACGTGAACGAGCTGGCCAAGCGGCTGCACGACCGCCGGCTCACCCTTGAGGTCAGCGACGGAGCCCGGGCCTGGCTCGCGATGTCCGGTTACGATCCCGCCTACGGCGCCCGTCCGTTGCGAAGGCTGGTTCAACGCGAGATCGGCGACCGCCTGGCCAAGGAGATCCTCGCAGGAGAGATCGTGGACGGCGACACCGTGCTCGTGGACACCGCGGCCGACGTCGACGAACTCACCATCGAGGGCCTCGAAGCTTTGACGGGTCCCGACGGCGGAGCTCCGGCGGGTAGCGGCCTGAGCGTGAGGCGGAAAAACTAGCCGAAGCCGCCGGGACTACTTTTGCAGCACGGACTCCTTGAGCGTGTTTCCCGAGTTCACCACGATGAAGCAGTCCACGCGGCGGTCACCGTTGTCCCAGCTGCTGGCGCTCGGGTACACGTTCTGCTGCAGGAGCGCGTACTTGGTGGAGGCCTCGTTGAGCATCACGTCACGGCAGATTTCGCGGCCTTTGTCACGCAACGCGTTGGCACCGGGGAACGTGTCGTCAGCCTTGTACCGGAAGATGGCGCCCAGCTGGGCCGAGTGGTCGGTGGTGCAGTCCACCACCTTTGACTTGGTGGCATTGGAGTCGAAATCGGCGAAGCAATCGCCGAGCTGGTAGTCCTTTGCCTCGACATCCGCCGGGAGCGGGCCGCGGCTGGTGGACGTGGCCGGGGCGGGAGCGGGCGCGGCCACAGGACGGTTGGCGAGGGCTCCAACGAGGACCCAGATCACTACCCCGATGAGGACCAATACAGCCAGCACGATGCCGCCAATGATGAGCCGATACCGCGTTATGGCGTCCAGGGCTGTCCGCAGGGTCCCTGAAGCAGGGTCTACCGGCGACTCGTTGTCGCCTGTACCGTTGTTGCCCGGGATCGTGTTGTCCTGGCCCATGTCTGAGTTTGCTGCCTTTCATACGTGCGGCCTGATATTAGGGCGACTCTACCCAAGTTTTTCATGCCAACGAATGGAGGTACTTGCCAGGTGGAACTGTGACGCTGCTTTCGCGAAGGTCGTGGCACGCAGTTGCTCCAGAAAGCATGTAATCTAGACATACGACAAATTGACCAAACATTCCGGGGCCTCACCGATCGCCAAGGTGACCACCTCCGGTCCAAGTACAAAAGGGGGTCACGCCATGGGGCGCGGCCGTCAAAAGGCAAAAGCTACCAAGCAGGCTCGGGACATCAAGTACTACTCCCCGAACACTGACTATTCGGCCCTTCAGCGGGAGCTGACTGGGCCATCAAGTCGTGCGACGAGCCGATTTGCGGACGATCCGCCGGAGCCGGACTACTCGGCTTACGAGGACAAGTACGCACAGGACTTGGAAGACGATGACGACGAGGTAGACACCCGCCGTATCGTTTAGCCGTAGCAACAATCAGGTGCCTTTCGGCATCGAGTTGCGTACCGCCGTCGTACACGAAGTCATCTGGCATCCCCGGATGCCTCCCGAAACGCAGAGCCCGCAGGGTGCGCCATATTGGCGCACCCTGCGGGCCTTTTTCGTGCCCTTTTGCCGGTCAGTCCTCGCTGATGCCGCGTTGCTGTTGATAGTGCGCTCTCGAAAGTTGTTGACAAAATGCGTTAGTGACGGCTAACGTATTAATCATGCTCGACCGACTGGAAGTTGCCGCGGAGCCGAACAGGCGGCGTCTGTTGCACATGCTTGCGGCGGGTGAGCGGACCGTGACGGAGCTGGCTGGCGAATTCACGGTGAGCAGATCCGCCATCTCTCAGCACTTGCTGTTGCTGGAGCAGGTAGGCCTCGTTGCTGCCCGCAAAGAAGGACGCAACCGCTTCTACCGCTTGGACAATGCCGGCATGAGGGAACTACGGATGCTTTTTGAGCAGTTCTGGACCGCTGAGCTGGACATGCTCCTCGCTGACGCACAAAACTTCACCACCGACCGACTTCAAACAACAGAGGAATCACCATGATCTACGACAAGACCGTTCTTCTTCCCCTCAACGTCGACCAGGCGTTCGAACTCATCACGCAGCCTGCACGCCTTCGCCGCTGGCAGACCGTTGCCGCCCGCGTCGACCTCAAGGTAGGCGGCGAATACCGCTGGACGATCACCCCCGGTCACCACGCGGCAGGAACGTTCACTGAAATCGAGCCGGGCAAGCGCGTCGTCTTCACCTGGGGCTGGGAGCAGCCTGAGGCCCCCGCGGACAACGTTTCCACCGTGGCCATCACCCTTGAGCCTGCCGACGGCGGGACCACCGTGCGCCTGGTGCACGAAGGCCTTCCGACGCCGGAAGCCGTCGCCGCCCACTCCGAGGGCTGGAACCACTACCTCGACCGTCTCCTCGCGGAGGCCGCCACGGGCGACGCCGGTGCCGACGAATGGGCAGCAGCCCCTGCCGATCTCAACGAACTCACTTCTGCGGACGCCACGCTTGCCATCGTGCAGCGCGTTCTGGCGCACGTCACCGAAGCCGACGCGCAGACCCAGACTCCATGCGCCGACTTCAACGTCTCGCAGTTGCTTGACCACCTTGCCGGATCCATTGGCGGCATCGCCAAGGCCTTGGGTGCCGACGTAGCCGACGACGCCGGAAAGTCGCCTGAGGTGCGGATCGCCGACCTCGCCCAGCCCACGCTGGAAGCTTTCTACCGCCGCGGCCTCGAAGGCACCATCGACATGGGCTTCGCAGAGCTACCGGCCACGATGGTCGCCTCCATCCTCAACCTCGAGTTCCTGGTCCACGCTTGGGACTTCTCCAAGGCCCTGGGCCTGGAGGTGTCGGTGGCAGATGAGCTCACCGACTACGTCGAGGTCCTCGCGCAGAAAACCATCAGCGAGCAGGTCCGCGCAAGCGGCAGCTTCGCCCCGGCCCAGGAAGTCGCCGAGACGTCATCCAGCCTGGAGCGCCTGGTCGCTTTCACGGGCCGGACTGTTCACGCGTAGAAGATTCCTGAGGGGCGCGCACCCGCTGGCTGTTGTCAGTGTCAGACCCCCGTACTACCTTGAACGTGGTATTCGCTGGCGTAAGCCAGCTACTCAACGAAGGGACAGCAATGCCGCAGGTTGATAGCTACAAGCAGGGAACTCCGTGTTGGGTGGACCTGTCGTCGTCGGACATTGAGGCTTCCAAGGCCTTCTATGGCGATCTGTTCGGCTGGGAATTGGACGCGATGGACGCCGGCAACGGCGGCACCTACTACATGGCGAAGCTGCAGGACCGCTACGTAGCGGGCATGATGCAGCAGATGCCGGACATGGCTGCGGCCGGTGTACCGTCCTTCTGGGCCAACTACCTCGCCGTAGATTCGGTCGATGAGGCCGCTGAGCGCGCGGCGGCCGCCGGCGGCAAAATCATCTTCCCGCCGGATAGCGTCCCCAATGGGAGCGGACGGATGTTTGTCGCCGCCGATCCGACGGGTGCGCAGATTGGTTTTTGGGAGGCCGGAAACCACCACGGCGCCGGCCTGGTCAATGAACCGGGCACGGTGGTCTGGAGCGAGCTGCAGACAAACGACGTCCCCAAGGCCGTCGCCTTCTACGAATCCGTGACTGGATGCTCCAGCGAGACGGCCGCGGCCGGCGATCTGCAGGAATACACCCAGTTCGTGGTGGACGGGAAGTCCGTGGCCGGCGCCATGAAGCAGCCCATGGAGGGTATGCCGCCGTTCTGGATGACCTACTTCAACGTCGCGGACGTCAATGAATCCGTGGCGAAGGCCGTGGAACTCGGAGCCCAGGTCTTCGCGCCTGCCTTCGATGTCCCCGGTGTCGGCCGCATGGCAGTTCTCGGCGATCCCGCCGGAGCAGCCTTCAGCGTGATGGCCGGCGAAAGCTCCTAAACAAATCGAGTGCCCACCCAACTGCCGGATCGGCAATTGGGTGGGCACTCGTTTGCGTTAAGAACCCTTAGGCGTAGGCGTTCACGAGGCGCACGGCGCCGCCGTCGACGCCCTTTGCACCTTGGACGTAGTCCGGGCCGCTCTTCATGATCGAATCGGAGTCCGCAGCCACGGTACCCATGACCCACGACGGGAGGCCGCGTTCGTTGAGGCGGCCCACTGCGGCGTCGGCGATTTCGGGCGAGACGATGGCCACCATTCCGACGCCGAGGTTGAGCGTGCGCTCCAGGTCGGCCAGCGGAACATTGCCGAGCTCCGAAACAAGCTTGAAAATGGGCGGCAGTTCCCACGTGGCGCGGTCAACCGTGGCCACGAGGCCCTGCGGCAGGACGCGGGCCAGGTTGGCTGCGAGGCCGCCGCCGGTGACATGGCTGAAGCCATGCACGGCGCCGGGCGCGGCACCCGGGCCGCTGACCGGGAAGGCACGGGCGAGGTCCAGGCAGTCGGCCGCGTAGACCCGGGTGGGCTCCAGCAGCTCTTCGCCCAGAGTGCGGCCGAGTTCGGAGACCTGGCGGTCCAGGGCCCAGCCGGCGTGGTTGATCACGCGGCGGACCAGGGAGTAGCCGTTGGAGTGCAGGCCCGAGGAGGCCATGCCGATCACGACGTCGCCGGCGCGGACGCGGTCCGGGCCAAGAAGGGAGTCGGCTTCGACAACACCGGTAGCTGCACCGGCGACGTCGTACTCGTGCTCACCCAGCAGGCCCGGGTGCTCAGCGGTCTCGCCACCCACCAGGGCGGTGCCCGCCACGGAACAGGCGGCGGCGATGCCGCGGACGATGTCCGCGATGCGCTCGGGCACAACCTTGCCGCACGCAATGTAGTCGGTCATGAAGAGCGGCTCCGCGCCGACCACCACGATGTCGTCCACCACCATGCCGACCAGGTCGAAGCCGATCGTGTCGTGGATATCCATGGCCTGGGCGATGGCCACCTTGGTGCCGACGCCGTCAGTGGACGTGGCCAGCAGCGGCCTCTTGTACGTGAGCAGCTTGGAGACGTCGTACAGGCCGGCGAAACCGCCGACGCCGCCGAGGACCGAGCTGTTGTGGGTCGCCTTGACGGCGTCCTTCATGAGTTCGACGGCGCGGTCGCCCGCTTCGACGTCGACGCCGGCAGACGCGTAGGTGATGCCGGTTGTGTTCTCAGCGGCGGAGGAAGCGGAGGTCATACAGACTCTTTCTTATCGGCGTCGGTCAGCAGGTTCTCAAACTCGGCGTCGGGTCCGGGGTCGCAGCCCGTGGCGCCGGGCTTGTTGGCCGGGTCGTCCGAGTCCGCGGTCGCGGCTTCGGCGGAGATGCCCGACGTCGGCAGCCCGCCGAGGTCGGTGCGCTCCAGGAGGTTCTTGCCCAGCTTGTCCGAACCCGGGAGTTCGATGGGATACCGGCCTGTGAAGCAGGCAGTACAGAGGCGTTCCCGGGGCTGCTGGGTGGCTCCGATCATTCCGTCTTCGGAAATGTAGGCCAGCGAATCCGCTCCAATGGCGTGGGAGATTTCCTCGATAGTGGCGCCGTTGGCGATCAGTTCAGCGCGGGACGCGAAGTCGATGCCGTAGAAGCAGGGCCACTGGACCGGTGGGGAGGAGATCTTGATGTGGACGGCTGCAGCGCCGGCCTCGCGGAGCATCCGGACGATGGCACGCTGGGTGTTGCCGCGGACGATCGAGTCATCCACCACTACCACGCGCTTGCCGCGGATCACGGATTCGAGGGCGTTGAGCTTGAGCCGGATGCCGAGCTGGCGCAGGGTCTGCGAGGGCTGGATGAACGTACGGCCCACGTAGGAGTTCTTGACGAAGCCGTGCGCGAACGGGATACCGGATTCCTCCGCGTAGCCGACCGCTGCGGGGGTTCCGGATTCGGGAACGGGGATGACGATGTCCGCTACCTGGGTGTTTTCGCGGGCCAACTGGCGGCCCATCTCCACACGGGACTCGTACACCGAGCGCCCGGCAATCGAAGCGTCGGGGCGCGCAAGGTAGACGTACTCGAAAACGCAACCCGCCGGCGTCGCTTCCGCGAAACGCTGGGAACGCACGCCGTTCTCGTCAATGGCGATGAACTCTCCGGGTTCGATCTCGCGGATGAAGCTCGCACCGACGGTTGCCAGGGCGGACTGTTCCGAGGCGACAACCCAGCCGCGCTCAAGGCGGCCAAGGCACAGGGGACGGATGCCGAAGGTATCGCGGGCTGCGTAGAGCGTTCCTTCGTCCATGAACACGAAGCAGAAGCCGCCTCGGATCTTGGGAAGCAGCTCAAGAGCGGTCTGTTCAAGGGTCTTGCCCTCTTCGCCCTCGAGGAGCGCGGTGACCAGGGCGGTGTCCGAGGTGTTGCCCTGCTTCATTTCTCCGGTCAACTGACCGCCGTTGAGCTCGAGGATCATTTCCCGGAGCTCAGCAGTGTTGGTCAGGTTGCCGTTGTGCGCGAGGGCAACGGTGCCGGTGGCGGTCGCGCCCAGGGTGGGCTGCGCGTTTGCCCAGTGGCTTGCTCCGGTGGTGGAGTAGCGGCAGTGGCCAACGGCAAGGTGCCCGGTGAGGGTGTTCAGCGTTGTCTCGTCGAAGACCTGGGACACGAGGCCCATGTCCTTGTAGACATTGATGCGCTTGCCGTCACTGGTAGCAATACCAGCCGATTCTTGTCCGCGGTGCTGCAACGCATACAGCCCGTAATAGGTGAGTTTTGCTACTTCTTCGCCCGGCGCCCAGACCCCGAAGACGCCACAAGCGTCCTGAGGTCCTTTTTCGTCGGGGAGAAGATCATGAGAAAGTTTTCCGTCGCCACGTGCCACTGGTCAATTGTCGCATGATGTTGGCGTGGTACTTTCCCCCACGCGGCATTGTGACCGGGATCCTATGCCTCGGCGTCGTCCACTGTCGGATTGGGTACGGACTCGACGACGGCACGCCGGGAGCGCCGCACGCTGACCTTGTCCAGGACGAGGGCCGCGATGGCACCGAGCAGCACGCCGCCAGCGGCAAAGGTCACAAGGAAGAACCCGAAGACCGCGCCGGTGTCGAAACTCTCGTCGCCGGGGATCCCGTAGGCCACGAACGCTGCAACGATGATGCCGAGCACCCCGCCCAGGCCCATGAATGGAACGAACTTCGGCGCGCGGCGGACCGTGATCCCCCGGCGTTCGGGAGCGCCGTCCTCTGACCTGGCGTTGTGCGCCGTGCCGTTTTGTGACGTGCCGCTTGGTGACGTGCCGCTTTGTGACGTGCCGTCGATGTTCGACTCCTCAGAAACCATGCCTTCCAGACTACCGTTTCGAGGAGGATGGTTTGTGGTCTGAAGTCAGACCATTGACAGATGGGTGTGAAGTGGGTCACTATCGATGCGAGCGGTGTCGGCCCGTTCCCCCCTTCCGTTTAGAAAGAGAATAATCATGAGTGATCGTTCTACGGCAGCGAAGGTGCAGGCTGTGCAAGACGCAGATGCTGCGGCCCTCGCCGAGCTTGGCTACAAGCAAGAGCTACATCGCGGCATGTCCGGCTTCTCCAACTTCGCAGTCTCGTTCTCCATCATTTCAATCTTGGCTGGCTGCATTACCTCCTTCAGCATTGCGCTCAAGTCCGGCGGCCCGGCTGCCATCAACCTGGGTTGGCCAATCGTTGGCCTCTTGGTCCTGTGCGTGGCCCTCTCCATGGCCGAAGTTTGTTCGCGATACCCCACAGCCGGTGGCCTGTATTTCTGGGCAGGCAGGCTCGCCAAACGCAACAAGAGGGCCTGGGCCTGGTACGTCGGTTGGTTCAATTTCCTCGGTGAAGTGGCCGTCACGGCCGCAATCGACTTCGGTTGCGCCACCACAATGATGGCTTTCGCCGCGTTGACTTTCGGCGTCGAGCCCACCGCCGGCGCTACCTTTGCCCTGTTCGTCGTCCTGATGATCATCCACGCACTGCTCAACAGTTTCGGCGTCAAGATTGTCAGTTTCCTGTCCAATGTCTCCGCTTGGTGGCACATTGTAGGCGTCGCGATCATCGTGGCGGCGCTGTGGATCATGCCCACGAGCCACCAGTCCTTCAACTGGACCATGACGGCGTGGCACAACGAAACCGGCTTCACCTTCGGCCCGTATGTCTTCCTCATGGGCCTGCTCATGTCGCAGTACACCTACACCGGCTACGATGCTTCGGCCCACGTTGCCGAAGAGACCAAGAACGCAGCCATCGCGGCCCCCAAGGGGATTGTCATGAGCGTCGTCGTCTCCATCATCGGCGGCTGGATATTGCTCTATTCACTTGTCGCGGCGATCCCGAACGGCTCAGAGGACGGCCTGACCGCCCTTGCAGCTACGTCAACCGGCTTGCCGCCCGCACAGATTTTCCTGGATGCGCTGGGCAACCCCGGCGTAGCGAAGTTCCTGCTCGCCATCGTGGTAGGCGCACAGTTCTTCTGCGGCATGGCGTCAGTGACCGCCAATTCGCGCATGACCTACGCGTTCTCCCGAGACAACGCACTGCCGGGTTCCCGCATCTGGGCCAAAGTCAACGCCCGGAGCGGCACCCCGACAAATTCCATCTGGCTCTGCGTTGGCTGCGCCATTGTGCTCGCTTCGCCTGCCCTGTTCAATACGACCGCGTATTTTGCCGTGACGAGCGTCGCCGTCATTGGCCTCTACATCGCGTACATCACCCCCGTACTCCTCCGCAGGCTCAACAAGAGCTTCGTGCCGGGTCCGTGGCACCTGGGGAAGTGGAGTCCCGTCATCAACTGGATCGCGATCGTGTGGGTCGCCATCATCGTGATTCTCTTCGTTCTTCCGCCCGTCGCAGACATCACCATCGACACCTTTAACTACGCGCCAATCGCCGTCGTGGTCGTCTTCCTCCTTGCCACGGTGCTTTGGTACACCACGGGGCGTCGGACGTTCATGACGAGTGCCGAACAGGAGCACCTCACAATCGACGCAGATAAGCTGCTCAACTAGCACAACCATGGGCCGCCGGCGGTTCTTCGCCGGCGGCCTCCCAGCCAGGAAGGTCGCCATGTTCCTCGTTGAACCGATTGAATCCCCACTGTTGGATACGGTCCTGCTGCCCGTGCGCGGACACATGGCCTTCGAGTCGTGCGTCGAGCACTTGGGATCGGCAATTCAGTTGGGGATCTTCAAGACCGGCGAACGCCTCCCGCCCGAGCGCGACTTGGCCGAGCGCATGCAGGTCTCCCGGGCCACGCTGCGCGAAGCGATCAGCGCATTGCGCGCGGCAGGTTTCGTCACGACCGTCCGCGGGAGGGGCGGCGGAACCATCGTGGAACCGGTCGGCAACGCCCGTCCGCCCGAGCGTCCAGGCAACAAGGACCGGCAGGAGGAAATCAGCGACATCCTCATCTTCCGCTCGGTGATTGAACCCGGGGCGTGCCAGCGGGCGGCCTCGATGCGGCTCAGCGAGGATCAGCGCCGGCTTCTGACCGATTCCCTGGCCGAGGTTGAAAACGCGGGTTCACCGGTGGAATACAGGCAAGCTGACGCCCGCCTCCACCTGGCTATCTCCGCTGTTGCGGGGTCGTCCGAACTCAACAAAGCCAGCACCACCATCCAGACCAAGATCCACGAATTCCTGGCAGAAATCCCCTTTCTGCAGCGGAATATCGAACATTCAAACCAAGAACATCGATTGATAGTGCAGGCCATCCTCGACGGTGAGCCTGCAGCGGCCCGAAGCGTCATGGAATTGCACTGCGAGTCCACTGCCGCACTACTCAAGGGACTACTGAAATGAGCAGCACCATGAACGACATTTCGAACACTGTTCACCCTCGCAATGACCGTATGCTCACCGTTGAGCAACTCAAGGCACAGATTGGCGAGGGCGCCATAGACACCGTGATTCTTGGCTTCACCGACATGCAGGGCAGGTTGCAGGGCAAGCTCCTCCACGCGCAATTCTTCCTGGATTCCGTCCTGGAGCATGGCACCGAAGGCTGCAATTACCTCCTCGCCGTCGACACCGAAATGAACACCGTGGATGGCTATGACATTTCCTCGTGGGAAAAGGGCTATGGAGACATGCTCTTCGACATGGATCTGGACACCATCCGCGTCCTTCCCTACCGCGAGGGGAGTGCGCTGATCCAGTGCGACCTGTCCATGACCGACGGTACTCCGGTCTCTGTTTCACCCCGCGCCATGCTCAAGCGCCAGACGGCCAAGGCGGCCGAGCGCGGTTGGAAGGCACTTGCCGGAACCGAGCTTGAGTTTGTGGTCTACAACGACTCCTACGAGCAGGCATGGGACCTGGACTACAAGCACCTCACACCTGCCAACCAATACAACGTGGACTACTCGCTCCTGGGATCCGGGCGCGTGGAACCCCTGCTTCGCAGGATCCGGAACGAGATGTACGCAGCGGGCATGACGGTGGAATCCGCCAAGGGTGAATGCAACTTCGGACAGCACGAGATCGCGTTCAAGTACGACGAAGTGGTCACCACGGCGGACAACCATTCCGTCTACAAGACCGCGGCCAAGGACATCGCACATGACATGGGCCAATCCATCACCTTCATGGCCAAGCCCAACGAGCGCGAGGGCAATTCCTGCCACATCCACCTGTCCCTGCGCGGACTCGACGATGAGCTGGTTTTCTGGGACAAGGCCACGGGCGCCCGCACCAAAACCTACGACCACTTCATCGCCGGAGTCCTCGCGACGATGCGGGAATTCACGCTCTTTTACGCTCCCAACATCAACTCCTACAAGCGGTTCGTCAGAGGCTCGTTCGCCCCGACGGCGGTCGCCTGGGGCCTCGACAACCGCACCTGCTCGGTGCGCCTCGTGGGGCATGGCCAAAGCGCGCGGCTGGAAAACCGGCTGCCGGGTGGCGACGTCAACCCGTATTTGGCATTGTCGGCCATGCTGGCCGGCGGGCTCTACGGAATCGAAAATGAGCTCGAACTCGAACCGGCAACCCTCGGCAACGCTTACACTTCGGGCGCTCCCACCGTGCCGACGACGATGCGGGAAGCGCGGGATCTGTTCGCCAACTCCGTGGTCGCCAAGGAAGTCTTCGGTGAGGAAGTGGTTCGGCACTACGTGAACTACGCCGACGTCGAACTGGCAGCTTTTGAGTCCGCCATCACGGACTGGGAGCTACGCCGCGGGTTTGAAAGGCTGTAGGGCAATGACTCGGAACCAGACGCCTGCCCCGGATCCAGGTTCGAGCCCACGGCCTCGGATCGCCCTGACTACCTACCTGCAAGACGCGAAATGGGGGGTTTGGGATGCGCGGGCAGCGTTGCTCCCGGCGACATATTTGGAAGCCGTCGTGGCGGCCGGCGGCACCCCTCTTCTCTTGCCGCCTATCGGAACGGATACCTCCGTACTTGACCTCGTCGATGGCCTGATTGTGGTGGGCGGAGCCGACGTCGACCCCGGAAATTACGACGCCGAGCCTCACCCGAGCACTCGCAGCCAGCCCGCCCGGGACGAGCACGACATCGCCTTGACGCTGGCCGCATTGGAGAAGGGGGTTCCTCTGTTTGCCATCTGCCGCGGCGCGCAAATCCTGAACGTGGCCTTGGGCGGAAACCTCATCCAGCACGTGCCGGATGTGCTTCCTGACGCCAACTACCAACCCGCTCCGGGGGTTTATGGCGAAGTCCAGTTCGGTACCCGGCCGGGGAGCATTATCGCCGAGCTCCTGGGCGAGCGGGCATCGGCGCCTGTTTATCACCACCAGATTCTCGACCGGGTTGCCGAAGGGCTGTGCGTCACGGCGTACGCGGCGGACGGCACCATCGAGGCCGTCGAGTCGACCCAAGGAAGCTGGGCGTTGGGCGTTCAGTTCCACCCTGAACAAAATCGTTCCGACTTGCGCCTCTTTGAAGGGTTCGTTGAGGCTGCCAGAAGGTACCGGGACGGCGAGCCTGGCGCTGAGCGCGTCGACCCAACGACGGAATTCAAACCGACAGAAAAGAGCTGGGCGTGAGTGCCACAACTTTTGACATCATCAATCCGGCCACCGAGGAATTCCTTCAAACTGTTGAACTCGCATCCCTCGCCGAGACCGACGCACTGATTGCACGCGCGGCTGGCGCCTTTGAAACCTGGCGGAAGGTGTCGCCGTCGGACCGGGCACTGCTCTTGCGACGGTTCGCGGCCGCCGTCGACGCCGATCTGGAGAACCTCGCACAACTGGAAGTCCGCAATGCCGGACACACGGTCGGCAATGCCCGTTGGGAAGCGGGCAATGCGCGTGACGTCATCAGTTACTACTCGGCGGCCCCTGAGCGGCACTTCGGGCGGCAGATCCCCGTTGCCGGAGGCCTCGATGTGACGTTCCACGAGCCATTGGGCGTTGTCGGCATTATCGTGCCGTGGAACTTTCCCATGCCGATCGCGGCGTGGGGCTTCGCCCCGGCCCTCGCGGCAGGCAACACGGTGGTCCTCAAGCCAGCGGAACTTACGCCCCTGACGGCGATGAGGCTGGGCGAGTTGGCGCGCGAGGCCGGCCTGCCCGACGGCGTGCTGACCATCATCCCGGGGAAGGGCTCCGTGGTGGGGGAGCGCTTCGTGACCCACCCCGCGGTGCGAAAGGTCGTCTTTACCGGGTCCACCGGGGTTGGCAAGCAGATCATGGCCGGTTGTGCTGATCAAGTGAAGCGGGTGACGCTCGAATTGGGGGGCAAGAGCGCGAACATTGTGTTCGCCGACTCCGACCTTCAGGCCGCAGCTGCAGCAGCTCCCGGTGGTGCGTTCGACAATGCCGGGCAGGACTGCTGTGCAAGGTCCCGGATCCTGGTGGAAAAGTCCGCCTACGATGCTTTTCTTGAGCTTTTGGAGCCCGCTGTCCGGGCTGTCAAAGTCGGCGACCCGGCTGACGAGAGTACCGTCATGGGGCCCCTGATTTCCGCCCGGCAAAGGGAAACCGTCGCGGGCTTTGTGCCCTCGGGAGCGCCCATAGCCTTCCAGGGCGAGGTGCCCGAAGGGCCGGGTTTCTGGTTCCCGCCCACAGTCCTGGCCCCGGACTCCTTCGACGACCCGGCGGTGCGTGAGGAGATCTTCGGACCGGTCGTCGTCGTCGTTCCTTTCGACGACGAGGCGGACGCCGTGCGGATCGCCAATGACACCGAATACGGCCTCTCCGGCTCCATCTGGACCCAAGACGTTGGCCGGGCCTTGCGCGTGGCCCGCGGGGTGGATGCCGGAAACCTCTCGGTGAACTCCCATTCTTCAGTCCGGTATTCGACGCCGTTCGGCGGCTTCAAGCAATCGGGCCTGGGCCGCGAGCTGGGTCCTGACGCACTTGATTCCTTCAGCGAAGTAAAGAACGTCTTCATCGCGCACTGAACCCACCAAACTTTGGAAGCCCCATCATTCAAGGAGAGATCACCATGACCGAATTCATTTCAAACCGACTCAAGGACCGCACAGCCGTCATCACCGGCGGCGCCAGCGGGATCGGCCTGGCCACGGCAAAGCGTTTCGCCTCGGAGGGTGCCAACGTGGTCATCGCCGATATCGATCCGGCAGCCGGAGAAGCAGCCGCGGCTGCCGTCGATGGCATCTTCGTGAAGGTCAACGTCACGGACGAGCAGGAAGTCATCGACCTGTTCGCCGCCGCCAAGAGCCACTACGGCAGCGTCGATATCGCCTTCAACAATGCCGGCATCTCGCCGCCGGACGACGCTTCCATCCTGGACACCGGAATCGATGCCTGGCGCCGGGTCCAGGAGGTAAACCTGACGAGCGTCTATTACTGCTGCAAATACGCGCTGCCGTACATGTTGGAGCAGGGCAAGGGCTCGATCATCAACACCGCGTCCTTCGTGGCCGTGATGGGTGCGGCAACTTCGCAGATCTCCTACAGCGCTTCCAAGGGCGGCGTGCTGGCGATGACCCGCGAGCTGGGCGTCGAGTTCGCGCGCAAGGGTGTGCGGATCAACGCACTGTGCCCCGGACCGGTCAACACCCCTCTGTTGAAGGAACTCTTCGCCTCCGATCCGGAGCGGGCAGCGCGCCGCCTGGTCCACGTGCCCCTGGGACGTTTCGCCGAGCCCGAAGAACTGGCCGCTGCGGTCGCCTTCCTGGCAAGCGACGACGCCTCGTTCATTACCGCGTCGACCTTCATGGTTGACGGCGGCATCTCGGGAGCCTACGTCACACCGATCGACTAGCTGCCGCGGTACGTGGAGAACGCGAAGGGGCTGAGCAGGAGCGGCACGTGGTAGTGCTCGCCGGCGTCGGACACCGTGAAGCTCAAGTCCACCTCAGGGAAAAAGGTGTCCACGCCTTGGGCCTTGTAATACGGACCTGTTGCGAAGTTCAGTCGGTAACTGCCGCCGTCGACCCTCTCAGGACCCAGGTCCTTGATCCGGCCGTCCGCATCGGTAGTGCCGCTAGCCACGGGCCGCCAGTTGTCGCCGTCGCGCACAGACAGCACGACGGCGACACCGGCGGCCGGGCGTCCGGAACCGGTGTCCAGGATATGGGTGGTTATCTGGGAAACGCTCATTTGTTGGACACTCCTTCGTTGCTCGCGCTGGTTTCGCTGATGACGCCGGCAAGGCGCAGCAGTGCGATTTCGCGCAACTGGCCAGCCACGATGACGTCTTCTTCTTCCGCGGTGTGGCCCAGGCGCTCCTGGAGGGAGGCCAGGATTTCCTTGGCTGTCCGGCCCGCGGCGCGGATCAGGAAGACGCGGCCGAACTTTGCCTCGTACTCGCGGTTGCCTTCGGCCAAAGCGGTGACGACGCCGTCATCGCCGGGGTCGACGCCAGCCTGTTCGGAGCGGGACATCGCGGCTTCGGTGGTCTGGGCCTTGGGCCGTTCGCCGATCCGGGGGTGGTGGGCCATCGCGGCCGCCACTTCGTCCGACGTGAAAGGCTCGGCGGTTTCCCGGGCGAAATCGAGCAAGGAGTCCAAGCCGCTGAAGGGGCGCGCATCTGCGATGTGCTCCACCCAGCGCTGGATGTCCAGGCATGGGCGGAGGACGTCGATCGCGTCCGCACGGTCCACGCTGTTGAATACTTCAAGCTGCATGCTTGTTCATTCCTCGTGCGAGTGCTGGCATCCATGGTGTTGGCTATGCGGAACTCCGGCGATTCCTGCCGGATGGACCTGCGCGCCTCCGCACCTCAGGTCTTCCACATCATGGAACTGTTATTTCAGCATACGTAATAGTGAATCCAATGACTGCCGTGGTGTCAAGAGAATACCGCACCCCGGACCTCCCGCCCCGCCCTGCCCTCCCCTGAAACGCTCGCTCACGTTTGGGGGTGTTTCCTGAAACGCTCGCTCACCTTTGGGGGTGTTTCCTGAAACGCTCGCTCACGTTTGCCGTCTAGTGGACAATGTCAGCAACGAGCCAAAGGAGTTCCGCCATGCCAGAGGTCCTGACTTCCCGGTATCTCTTCGGACCGGGTCCCAGCAATTGCTATCCGGAAGTGACTGCCGCGTTGGCGTATCCGGTCATCGGGCATCTGGATCCGGTCTTCATAGAGCGCCTGGACCGGACATGCGAAGGACTTCGAAATGTGTGGGGAACCCGGAATGTCCGCACCCTGCCGTTGAGTGCCACTGGATCCGGCGGCATGGAGGCTGCCTTCGTTAATACAGTGTCCGACGGCGACGTGGCGGTAATTGCCGTCAACGGGCTTTTCGGGGAGCGCATGTGTGAGGTTGCCCGGCGCTGCGGCGCCACGGTGGTCCGCGTAGACCATGAATGGGGCCGGCCCGTGGACGTGGAGCGGGTCCTCGCCGCGCACCCTCATCCCAAGGTTATTGCCGCCGTCCATGCCGAAACCTCCACAGGTGTCCTGTCCGACGTCGCGCCTTTGGGCGCCGGCAAAGGTGACGCCCTGCTGATCGTGGACGCCGTGACATCCATCGGCGGGCTGGAACTCCTGGCTGACGACTGGGGGATCGACGTCGGGTATGCCGGGACGCAGAAGTGTTTGGGAGCGCCCCCTGGCTTGTCCCCGTTCACCGTGTCCGAGCGTGCTTTCGAGCGGCGCATCAAAGAGCCGCGTTCGTGGTACCTGGATATCGGCCTTTTGGGTGGGTATGTTGGCGCGGCGAGTGGCAACCGGACGTATCACCATACGGCGCCGGTGACCATGATCGCCGGGCTCGAGGCCGGATTGGATCGCATCTTGGCCGAGGGGCTCGCGGCTGTTCAAGCGCGGCACCGTGCGGCCGGAGCCGAGTTGCGGGATGGCCTTGAAGCGATGGGGCTCGAACTGTTTGCCGTGGAGGGCTCGCGATTGCCGAGCCTCACCACCGTCAAAGTGCCCGACGGCGTGGACTCGGCCGCCGTCCGCTCTTACCTTTTGGAGAACTTCAGTATGGAAATCGGCTCGGGGGCGGGCGAGTTTACGTCGACCGTTTGGCGGATCGGCATGATGGGTCCGAACGCCAACAGGGCATCGGTAAAGCTCGTCCTTGGCGCGCTGGAAGAAGCGATCGCTAAAGCCTGATGCTCGCTCACCTATGACGGCGAAATCCCAAACGCACGCTCACTTCTGGCCGAAAAGTGCCGGTCAGGTGAGCGGGCGTTGGCCCGGGTGGGCTTGTTTGTGAGCGGGCGTCGGGCCGGGTGGGCTTGTTTGTGAGCGGGCGTTGGCCCGGGTGGGCTTGTTTGTGAGCGGGCGTCGGGCCGGTCGGGCTTGTTTGTGAGCGGGCGTTGGCCCGGGTGGGCTTGTTTGTGAGCGGGCGTTACAGGCCGAGTTCGGCTTTGAGGGCTGCTACGTGGCCTTGGGCCTTGACCTGGTACTGGGTCAGCTTGACCTTGCCTTCGCCGTCTAGCACTACGGTGGAGCGGACCAGGCCGTCTACCACTTCGCCGTTCACGAGCTTCTCGCCCCAGGCGCCGTAGGCGAGGGCCACGGCGTGGTCCTCGTCGGAGAGGAGCGGGAAGGTCAGGGAGAAGTCGCCGGCGAAGCGTGCGATCTTTTCGGGGGCGTCGGGGGAGATGCCCAGGACTTCGTAGCCGGAGGACTGCAGGCTGGAGAGACTGTCGCGGAAGTCGCATGCCTCCGTGGTGCAGCCGGGGGTGGCGGCTTCCGGGTAGAAGTACACGATGACGTTGCGTCCGCGGTAATCGGACAGGGAGACCTTCTGGCCTTCGGAGTTAAGCAGCGCGAAATCGGGGGCCTGGGTTCCGGCGAGGAGTTTCTGGGTCATGTTGCAATCCTTGACTTGACGGGCAACCGCCGTGGCCGGCGATCAATCTGTAGGTGTAACGGGCTGCCTAGATGCAGTATTCCGCTGGTCCGCGGACTGTGGAGCCTGGTCCGGGCACGAACTGGTAGCCGCCTCCACGCACTGTGGCGATGACATGGCGGGCTGAGCCCAGCTTGCGCCGGACGCGTCCAACATACACGTCGATGGACCGAAATGCCGCGCCGGGACAGTCAAGTGACTCCAGAAAGCGTTGCAATTCTTCACGTGGGATGGGCCGGGACAGGTTTTCCACGAGGTAGCGGAGGAGGCTGTGTTCCATCGCAGTGAAGCTGACAGGGACACCATCGAGGAGCACGGTGTTCGCGGCTAGGTCCACTGCCACGGTGCTGCGTCGGCCGGCTAAGGCGACAGGCGGGTTGGCAGCGGCATCGGACGCTTCCGGCGCCGAAGCGGCGTCGGACGCACCCGGATCGGAAGCCTCCTGACCGGAAGAATCACCGGACGTTGCAGCTCCGGCGGCGGGCCAAAGGAGGACTTCCGCCCCCGGAGCAAGTTTGCGGGCCCGGGCCAGGACCGCTTCAGCGGCCCGGGCCCAAACCTCGGCATCGATCTCGCGGCCTTCGCCGGGCTGCACCCACACGGCCAGGCCGCGCGGGATCATCCCAGGGCGAACCAGCCCGGGCCGAAGCGCGGAGGGCCGGGCGGCGGGCTGGTGCCGCGAGGCGTTGAGCCGTGCGGGCAGTTGCCCGTACGGGGCATGGACGTTGACAGCCATGGCTGTGGCCTTACACGCCGCCGCGGCGGATCAGCTTGCCGCTGGGCGTCCGGCCGTCGATCTCACTGCCGCGCAGGTATGTTTTGCGTACGACGCCGGAGAGCGCCTTGCCGTCGTACGGCGTGATCGGGTTCTTGTGCTTGAGCTTCTTGACGTCGACGACGAAAGCGTCGTCGGGCGCGAAGATGGAGAAATCAGCGTCGTAGCCGAGCGCCAGCTGGCCCTTGTTGTGGAGGCGGGCCAAGGCTGCGGGCTTCTCGGACATCCAGGACACCACTTGCTCCAGGGAGATGCCGCGGTGGCGTGCCTCGGTCCAGATCAACGAGAGCCCCAGCTGCAGCGAGGAGACGCCGCCCCAGGCTACGGCGAAGTCGCCGTTTTCCAGATCCTTCAGGTCAAGCGTCGAGGGGGAGTGGTCCGAGACAATGCAGTCGATGGTGCCATCCTGCAGGCCCTGCCAGAGCAGCTCGCGGTTGGAGGCCTCGCGGATGGGCGGGCAGCACTTGTAGGCGGTGGCGCCGTCGGGGATTTCCTCGGCCATGAGCGTCAGGTAGTGCGGGCAGGTCTCCACGGTGAGGTGCACGCCGTCGCGTTTGGCCGAAGCGATCATGGGCAGCGCGTCCGAGGACGAGAGGTGCAGGATGTGGGCGCGGGCGCCGGTCCAGCGGGCGCGTTCGATCACCTCGGCGATGGCCTTGTTCTCGGCGCCGCGGGGGCGGGAGGCAAGGAACGTGGAGTAGTGGGCGCCGCCTGGGTGGGGTGCGTGGTCGATCGCGTGGGAGTCCTCGGCGTGGACGATCATGAGGGAGTCGAAGGACTTGAGCTCGGCCATGTCCTCTTCCATCTCGTCCGCGTCCAGGTGCGGGAACTCGTCCACGCCGGAGTGAAGGAGGAAGCACTTGAAGCCGAAGACGCCCTCGTCGTGAAGCGGGCGGAGGTCCTTCTTGTTGCCCGGGATGGCACCGCCCCAGAATCCGACGTCCACGAACGCCTGGTCCTCGGCAACTTCGCGCTTGAGCTTGAGGCCTTCCACGTTGGTGGTGGGCGGGATGGAATTCAGCGGCATGTCGATGATGGTGGTGACACCGCCTGCGGCTGCAGCGCGGGTGGCGGAGGCGAAGCCTTCCCATTCGGTGCGGCCGGGCTCGTTGACGTGCACGTGGGTGTCCACCAGGCCCGGAATGAGGGTTTCGTCGTCGCCGAGCTCGATGACTTCGGTGCCGCTGAGGCCGTTCCCCAGGGGTTCGATCGCGACGATCACGCCGTTGCGGACGCCGACTTCGCGGGCGGTGATGCCGGCGGTGGTGAGGATGCGCTGGCCGCGGATGACCAGGTCAAACGGGCCGTGCGTAGTGGTGGTTTCTTCAGACATGGAGTTGCTCCTTGGTCTCGGTTCGCGCTGCGTCTTGGGTGGGTGCCGATTTTTCAGACAGGCGCACGCCGATGTGCTGACCCAATTCTTCAAGCAGCGGCCCTGCTTCAGCTATACATTTCTCTACATTGGATTCGAGTTCGGTCAACGCGTGGACCGACTCGAAACCGGACTCCGTAAGTTGTTCCAGGCTCAGCGTACTGCGGCCGCAGACGGCAATCACGGGGATCCCTGAACGCGCTGCTGCCCGCGCCACGCCCATGGGCGTTTTGCCGAGCAGGCTCTGTTCGTCGAGGCTGCCTTCGCCGGTGATCACGAGGTCCGCGCCCGCGAGCCGCTGTTCGAGTTCGGTGAATTCGAGGACGACGTCGATGCCCGGCCTGCGTGCCGCGCCCAGCGCCGCGATGGCGATGTAGCCGACGCCGCCTGCCGCGCCTGCGCCCGGTGCCTGTGCGGCGTCCCGGGCTTCGGACCCGATTTCGCTGGCGAGCACCTGGACGAAGTGGGCCAGGGCCGCGTCGAGCGTGGCGACGTCTTCCGGCGTCGCGCCCTTCTGCGGTCCGAAGATCGCGGCAGCGCCGGTGCGGCCCAAAAGGGGATTGTCGACGTCGGACGCCAGGACGAACTCGGTGACCTCCACGCGGACGTCGAGGTTCGAGAAGTCGATCCGGTCCAGGCGCGCCAGTGCTGCGCCGCCGCCGGGGAGTTCGTTGCCTTCGGCGTCGAGGAGGACCGCGCCGAGGCCTTGGAGCACGCCGGCGCCGCCGTCGGTGTTGGCGCTGCCGCCGACGCCGAGGATGATGTGCCGGCAGCCGAGGTCCAGGGCCGCGCGGATGAGTTCGCCGGTGCCCTGGCTTGTGGAGCTTTTGGCCGTTTCGGTGTTCGGGGCGCTCCCGTTGCCGAAGCCTGGCAGCACCGCGAGTCCGGAGGCCGCGGCCATTTCGATGACGGCTTCCTCGCCGCGGACGGCGAACTCGGCCGTGATCGGCTGGCCGGTGGGCCCGGTGACCGTCGCGCGGCGGCGGGTGAAGCCGGAGCCGACGGCGGCGTCGAGAGTCCCCTCGCCGCCGTCGGCCACTGGAATGAGCGTGGTTTCAAAGCCCTCGCCCGGGCGGCTGGCGGCAAAACCTGCCCGCAATCCCGTGCTCAAGCGGCTGGCGACCTCGGGGGCTGAGAGCGATCCCTTGAACTTGTCCGGGGCTATGACCACACGCATTCCGTACCTCCTTCAGTACTTACTAGTCCAGCAGGGCGATGATCGCCGTGGGGGCGTCCTCGCCGCGCTCGGCCAGTTCTTCGAACTCGTTCACGCCGTTGATTTCAACGCCCATGGAGATGTTGGTGATCTTTTCCAGGATCACTTCGACCACCACGGGAACCTTGAACTCGTCCATGAGTGCCTTGGCCTTGTCGAACGCGGCAGGCAGGTCGGACGGGTCTTCCACGCGGATGGCTTTGCAGCCGAGGCCTTCGGCAACCTTGACGTGGTCCACACCGTAGCCGTTGGTTTCAGGGGAGTTGATGTTCTCGAACGCCAGGGACACGTTCTGTTCCATGTTGAAGCCGCGCTGCGACTGGCGGATCAGGCCCAGGTACGAGTTGTTCACCACCACGTGGATGTACGGCAGGTTGAACTGTGCGCCCACGGCCAGTTCTTCGATCATGAACTGGAAGTCGTAGTCACCGGACAGGGCAACAACGGTCTCGTCCGGCTTGCCGCGGACAACGCCCAGGGCCGCAGGACATGTCCAGCCCAAGGGGCCGGCCTGGCCGGCATTGATCCACTTGCGCGGGCCGAAAACGTGCAGCAACTGCGCGCCGGCGATCTGCGAGAGGCCGATGGTGGACACGTAGGTGGTGTCCCTGCCGAAAGCCTTGTTCATCTCTTCGTACACGCGCTGCGGCTTGATCGGCACGTTCTCGAAGTGGGTCTTGCGCTGCAGGGAACCCTTGCGTGCGGTGCACTCGGCAACCCACGCGGAGTAGTCCGGCAGGGACTTCGCTGCCTGGCGCTCGCGTGCCAGCTCGATCAGCCCGTCCAGCGCCGCACCGGCGTCGGACGCGATGCCGAAGTCCGGCGAGAACACGCGGCCGATCTGCGTGGGCTCGATGTCGACGTGCACGAACTTGCGGCCGGCGGTGTAGGTGTCCAGGCCGCCCGTGTGGCGGTTGGCCCAGCGGTTTCCGATGCCGATCACGAAGTCCGAGGCCAGCATGGTCTCGTTGCCGTAGCGGTGCGAGGTTTGCAGGCCCACCATGCCGGCCATCAGCACGTGGTCGTCCGGGATGGTGCCCCAGCCCATCAGGGTGGGGATGACCGGAACGTTGAGCAGTTCGGCCAGTTCAACCAGCTGCGCGGAGGCGCCTGCGTTGATGATGCCGCCACCGGCGACGATCAGCGGGCGCTCGGCTGCGGTGAGCATGTCCAGTGCCTTTTCCAGCTGCTTGCGGCTGGCCTTCGGCTTTTCGACGGCGATGGGCTCGTACGCGTCGATGTCGAACTCGATCTCCGCCATCTGGACGTCGAACGGCAGATCCAGCAGGACCGGGCCGGGACGGCCGGAGCGCATCAGCTGGAAGGCCTTCTGGAAGGCTCCGGGAACCTGGCCCGGTTCCAGGATGGTCATGGCCATCTTGGTGACCGGCTTGGCGATGGATTCGATGTCCACGGCCTGGAAGTCTTCCTTGTGCAGCTTGGCAACGGGCGCCTGGCCGGTGATGCAGAGCATGGGGATGGAATCTGCCCAGGCTGCGTACAGGCCGGTGATCATGTCCGTTCCTGCGGGGCCCGAGGTGCCGATGCAGATACCGATGTTTCCGTCCGCTGCGCGGGAGTAGCCGTCAGCCATGTGGCTGGCGCCTTCAACGTGGCGGGCCAGGGTGTGGCGGATGCCGCCATGTGCCCGCATCGCGGAATAGAAGGGGTTGATTGCCGCGCCTGGCAGGCCGAACGCCTCGATGGCGCCTTCCTTTGCCAAGATGGCGACGGCTGCGTCTACAGTGCGCATCTTCGTCATGGTGTGCTCCTTGAAAAGTCTGTTTTGCCCGCTACGGGCGGTTTTTGGGTGTGTCTGGGGGAGCCGGCGTCGGAAGTGCCCGACGCCGGCTGCTGGTTTTCGCTTGTTTCCGCCTTTTCGGGCGGGCGGCTTACTTGCGGCCCGGCTTTACTTTCGGCCGGAGAGCTGGAGGACCTGCTTGAAGAGTCCCGAGTGGTCGAGTCCGCCGTCGCCCTGGTTGACAGTGGCGGCGACGAGCTGTGCGACGACGGCGCCGAGCGGGATTGCGACGTTGGCTTCGCGGGCTGCAGAGGTGACGATGCCGAGGTCCTTGTGGTGGAGGGCCAGGCGGAAGCCGGGGTCGAAGTTGCGGTCGAGCATCTTCTGGCCCTTCTGCTCGAGGACCTTGGAGCCGGCCAAGCCGCCGCCGAGGACCTTGAGGGCTGCGTCCGTGTCCACGCCATAGGCCTCAAGGAAGGCGATGGCCTCGCCGAGGACCTCGATGTTGACGGCCACGATCAGCTGGTTCGCTGCCTTGACGGTCTGGCCGGAGCCGGAGGGGCCGACGTGGACGATGGTCTTGCCGACCGCGTTGAGGACATCCTGTGCCGCTTCGAAGTCCGCCGCGTCGCCGCCTACCATGATGGACAGGACGGCGTCGATGGCGCCCTGTTCGCCGCCGGACACAGGTGCGTCGAGCGGGCGGATGCCGGCTGCGACGGCGTCTGCCGAGAGGCGGGCGGCGACGTCCGGGCGGATGCTGCTCGCGTCGATCCAGAGAGTGCCCTTCTTCGCGTTGGCGAAGACACCATCCGGCCCGCTGACGACACCTTCGACGTCGGGCGAGTCCGGCACCATGGTGATGACGACGTCGGCGTCCTTGACGGCATCGGCGATGCTCGTGGCACCCTTGCCGCCTTCGGAGACGAGCTTGTCGATCTTGTCCTGGCTGCGGTTGAAACCGGTGACGGTGTGGCCGGCCTTGACCAGGTTGATGGCCATGGGAAGACCCATGATTCCGAGTCCGATAACTGCAACGTTGCTCATGATTTTCCTTACTGAAGTCTGTTTTAGCTCAGGTGTGCTGGACCCAACTAGCTCGCAGTTGATGTCGTTTTGAGGGCTCTAAACGACATCAACTGCTACCCAGTTGGGCAGGTGGGGACTAGTGGGAGTTGGCGCGCTGGCGGATGGCCCAGCTGAAGGCCGTTTCCTGCGGTTCCTTGTACTCGAGGCCGATGTAGCCTCCGTAGCCGAGTTCGCGGCTGCGGGCGATCCATTCGCCGAGCGGAAGCTCACCGGTTCCGGGCGCTCCGCGGCCGGGGTTGTCGGCGATCTGGATGTGGCCGAAGTCCTTCGCGTGGTTCTCGATGACGGCTGCGACGTCGTCCCCGTTGACTGCCAGGTGGTAGAAGTCGGCGAGGAGCTTGACGTTCGTTGCGCCGGATTCTTCCTTGACGCGGTCGATCACCTTGAGGGCGTCGGCGGCCTTCAGGAGCGGGTACTTGGGTGCGCCGCTGACGGGCTCGAGGAGGACTGTGCCGCCGATGCGTGCGACGCCTTCTGCGGCGCTGGCCAGGTTTTCGGCGCCGATGGCGTCCTGCTTTTCGGCCGATTCGCCGTCCACGCGGTTGCCGTAGAGGGCGTTGAAGGCCTTGCAGCCGAGCCGCTCGCCGATGCCTGCGACAACGTCGATGTTGTCCAGGAACTCGGAAGAGCGGGCGGGCCAGGAAACCAGGCCGCGGTCGCCGCCGGGCATGTTGCCGGCGTTGAAGTTCAAGCCGGTGAGTTGAACGCCAGCGTCCTTGATGGCGTTCTCGAACTCGGTTACCTGGGCGTCCGACGGGACGGAGGTTTCAAAGGGCCACCAGAATTCGACGGCGTCAAAGCCGGCAGCCTTCGCGGCCGCGGGGCGCTCGAGCAGGGGGAGCTCCGTCAGGAGGATGGAGCAGTTCACTGTGTACGTCATCGTAGGTGTCCTTCCGGGAGGGCTTGGGATCCATCTTCCTCTTGGCTTGTTCTCTAGGGCCAGTTCGCCTTGTTGAATTTCCGCTTTGTGGAATTTAGATTCTGCTTTATGAAAAGTTTAGGGAAGGAGCGGGTGGGAGTCAAGGGGGTGTTCCGTGGGGAGGGGGTTTGGGATACCAAGAGGTGCTGTTGGGTGGGGTGGGATACAGATGATAAACATCATGCGCGCTCGCCGCGCGAAGGTTCCGGTCTCGGAACGCCGCGATTGGCGACGAAGTTCGATGTGTCGTGGTTGGCGGGGATCATTGCCTGGGCTGTCGCGGCGCAGGCTAGAGCGTCCTTTCGCGAATTGCTTGCTGCGGCCTGTTTCTTCGGCTACCGGAGCGAGATACTTCGTCGAGTCCGCGCTAAGCGGGTCTGGCACGCAGACCGTGAATTAATGCTCATCCTGATACCGCTGGGGCGGCGCCGTGTGGTTTTCCGGCCGGGTGCCGCGGATCCTGCTAACTGGCTTCGCTTTCACGATCGTTCTCACGGGTATTGCTCCCATGTGGCGGGCAAAACGTGGATAGCGTCGTTGGACGAGCCAGCATACAGTGTGTTGCGTGGCTCGCGAAGCGCGAAGGTGTCGAGTGGGGTGCAGGTGTGACGTTTGCCAAGGAAGTCATTAAAGTAGCCCTGCCCCCCGGCGACGCCGATCCCGGTATTGCCGGCTAGCCCGAAAGGGGTTCGCTGTCTGCGTGCTCTTGGATTCACAGCGCTGGAGTACAAGGGGGAGGCTACGCGGGCGATGGTTCGAAGGACCTAAGCCGGTTTGGTTGTGCCTAAGTCGAACTGACTCGATCCAGGCCGGACGATGCCGCTCTACGTGTTCAACCTCGATTTACACGGAGAAGGGCCACCGACCACACGGAGATTGCTCGATTTCACACGGAAATTCAGGTCTCCTAGCACTGAGTTTCCGTATTTCTACACTGAGACGGCTTTTTTGGCGTTAGCCTCCTTCACAAGGACGGCCCCGAGCAATCGGGAATCGGAGCCGCTCCGGAGGATCAGTTGTCAGTGCGACAGGCAAGCTTATGGGGGTTGGGAATTGAAGCTGAGCCAGCAACAGACCTTTGCCGCAGCTGTGGGTCGATGGATTACCGGCGTCCAAGGGCCAAGGAACTTGCCATGAAAAGCAACGCCATCATTTGGCTTCTACTGGCGCTCATCTTTGGTCTCTACTCCGCATACATCTTTTCGACCATTCACCGCGAATCACCGTGGAGCATCATTTCCGGAGTCGTCCTCGTAATGGCTTCACTTATTTCGCTGTGGAAGTTCGTGCGCTGCGCCAAGGCATCAAAGATCGAAGGAAACGGTCAGTGATACCCGCGCCCCGATTGGTCGGCAGGCTTTCCGTTATACCGGTGGATATTGCCGCTGAGGGCGGCCGTCAGAGAGGAGGGACGTGCTCTACTACCTAGATGAACTCCTGACAGCAATGCGCGCGACTCCGGGCCGGCGTCGATACAACTTGATCAGCGGCGTCGTCTTTATCGGGATCGCGGGCGTCCTGTTCCTCGCTGGAGCACCATTTCCCGTCTTTGTTGCCTTCTTTTGCGTTTCTTTCGTCCTCGACATCGCTCTCGTCGTTCGCTGGGCCCGCAGAGACGCATTGGCGGCCTATCGCCAAACAGAGAGCGAACCCTAGAGTCTGCCTTTTTGATGACTTCCTCTGCTCACCAGAACCCGGAAGGTCTGACATTAACTTACAACTGGCGCTCGAATAGACGTTCATCCGCGCGCTTGCAATTGTGCTTGCTCCTTTGTAGCTGTTCTGGCGCGCTGCGTTTGGAGCGCATTGGGAGGAACTGCTCTATGAAGCCATGACCCTGGTACATCAGGGCAAGCAAGCCGAAGCTCAAAGCCGTGTGTACATGCATTGGTGGCGGATGCATCAGTCCTGTTTTCCGGGGTGGTCGGCGTCGATGGCGCGGAACCACTGTCGCGTGTCCCGTGAAACACGGGCTTGGCCCCAAACCACCCCGTCCTCAATTCCGAACCCACAGCCTCAACGACGCTACGGGTTACTTATCAGCAACACGTAGACGAGACTCCATGAACGCGATTTACGCCTCCGTGTACGGCCTTTTTGCACGGAGATTTGGGTTTCGGACCACTGAGTTTTCCGATTTCACCACTGAGACGGGTAAAACATGCCTTTGGATTGTGAGCGGGACCGGATCACCGGTCTCGGTCACAACCCAAGGAGGAACCATGGAAGCAACGATCCGCCCGTCCATCAAGTCGGTCACTTTCGCAACTGCGGTCAGCCTGGCAGGACTTGCCCTTGCCAGCGCGAGCGTCATGTACATCGCCGGAATGTTCGGCCTGTCGCATGCGTTCGCCTCACAGATCGTAAGTGCAATAGAAGTTGGCGGGATTGCCCTCGCCATCGTGATGGGGGTGCTTTCTGGCGGCATAGCAGCGGCAGTTGTCGCGACAGCGCGCTGGGCGATCCTCCGATGGGGTAAGCGGGCAGCGATCGCGTAGCCGCAGCACCGACGGAACCGAAACTGCGCATGAGCGTCAGGAACGGCGATAAGCCATTGCTCCTCGTTGCGATGATGCTGTCCCTGGCGCTCATGCTTGCCGGATTCATCGTCGGTTTCCAAACGGACATCGCGATTCAATCCGAATCGCTTCAGCCTGTGTCCCCTGAAGCTGGCCTTACCTGGCTATCTGCGCTGGGACGGATTCTCGCTGCAAATGTACCCGCCTTGTGTCTCCTGTTTTCCGGCGTCATTACCGGGGGAGCCTCGACGCTGATCGCGTGGCCACTTACAGCAATCTACATCGGCTCCACGATGCGCCTCGGGCGGACCCACATGGGAATTGGTGAGGTGGTGGCTTCGATTTGGATTTATGCACCGGTCGAATTTCTAGGCCTTCTGCTCGGCGCCGGGGCTGGCCTCATTCCCGTCGTCGCCGCTATCCGGTCAGCTCTTTCCCCTTCTGAGGAGGCAGGACCGCTGCGGCAGTATGTCGCAAAGTTCCCATTGGCCCTGAAGATGTTCGGAATTGCTTGGGTCCTTGTCCTTGCCGCAGCCCTTCTCGAAGCCACAGTTCTAGCTACAAAAGGATTCGCCCCATGACGTCATATTCGTTGAGTGTGGAACAGCCGGCCGGAGATAAGCCCTCTCGGAGACCGCGAAGAAATACGTCTCCTCTTGTTTGGTTGTGTTGCGCCGGGGCACTTTTGGGGCTCCTGCTGTTGAGGAGTCAACAGCTTCACAGAGTCGTAGCAGGACAAGTAGCGCAGACTGATGCCGCTAGGGCGATTAGCGATCCTGCAGTTGCCGAGCTCGCGGTGAATGTGGGGTTCTACGTCGGAGTCGTCCTCTCAACACTACTTTCGACGCTGTACTTTTCGCTGACATCCATCTCCGAGAGCACCTTCTTTCCCGGGCTAGAGCGTGGAGGACTCCGTTTCCGAGTCGGGCTACTGGGGTGCACCGCAATCGTGTCCATCCTGGGAGTCCAGCTAGTCAGCCTTCTGTTGACGCTTGCATCCCCGAAGGACCACTGGGCGACATTCGTATACGTGGTCCTCGTAGGGACATGCTCGCCCTTCATGTTCCGAAAGCAGTGGTCGAGCTCTTCCTCCAAAACGACTGCGGCCATTTTCGCAGCCTCTCTCGCAACGGCCGCGGTTTCTCTAGCCCTCTGAATCCTAGAAAGGGTCTGACATTGATCTACTCATTAACGGTCCGAACCATCGCCACCATTCTCGTACTCGCGTGTCTCGTTGGCAGTATCGTCGTGGGGCTCCTTCACGAACCAAGAACTCCACTCCTTGCGTGGACGTCCTCGGCCGTTGGAGCAATCTCCCTGTTGACAGTGCTCGCAACAAAACGAAACCCCAAGCGCGACGCGGTTCTGTTCATCATCAGCGGGATGGGTGGCGGCGTGTTCATTGCAGCCGCGAAGGTGGGCTTTCCGGGCACGCTTCCGATATGGCTCTGGACGATAGGCACCGTCTGTATCGGAACCGTGGCCCTCATCGTCGACGCGGAGTCTGCCCAAAGCGAATCCGTCAATCGTCTCTAGGCACCGGCATGGGAAGTCTGAGAGCCGCTTACAAGTTTTCGGGAGTGCGCATATTGGCGGTCACGGGATGGCCAATATCCATTCGAACACTCGTGGCGCTTGGAGTGGCTAGCGGGATTGCGCTGGTCGGTGCTGTTCTAGCTGGATCGCTATTCGTGATGCGGCTGCTGCAGGAGGCGTCATCGCTCGACGGCGCGGGTACCCGCGCGGGCAGCGCTGCAACGACGGCAATCCTCCTGTTGGCACTCGCCGTCTGCGCCTATATCTCCGTCGGTGCGCTCGCACGGGAAGCACTCAGTAGCCGGAGATTTGCAGTCCGGTTCAATCCAAACAGGGAGCTCTTCCGGGCGACCGATGTTTCAATGCACCATGTGTTCCTGGCCGAGGCGGTTCCTCGGGCCGGCATCTTGCTTGGTTTGTCAGGCGCCGTCTGCACCGCGGCATGGGTTGTTGTGCAAGAGGAAGGTGGAAGCGGAGGCCCATTGGCACTGACCCTCTTAGCTGCCCCGTTCGCCGTCGCTGCGTCCTGGCTTGCCTGGAGTTCCAAGCTGGCCGCAACTGACCCTCGCGTCCCGAGTCTGGCAGCGGGGTGGACAGTCTTCGCCGGGGGCTGTCTCCTGGCCGCTTTCCTAGGCGCCATCCTCGCCCGAGGACTGCAGTCACTGACCTCGACACCTCCCGGGTTTGACTTGGAACTCAACGCAAGCGGTGCGGAAGGCGGCTGGATCGCGACGGCGGTGGCGGTCGCCGTCGTCGTGCTTTCCTTTCTCACACTCCGGAACGTTGGGGCGATCCGGAGCCAATCGTTTCCGGTAACCGCCCGGATTCCGCCGCGCGTCAGGGAGTCCGTATGGAAGACGACGACGCCGGTCGCCATGCTCTGGCGGGTCCTCACAGTCAATCTCGTCAGGGACAAGTCGTTTGTCCTGTTCCGTGGAATCGGAATCTGCCTGCTTCTGGCTGCCGCCACTGCGATCGGCTTTCGGGTGGGCGGGATCGGGCCGGAATTCCTTCGGGAGATCCCCGGAATTCAGAACGCGGCCGCCTGCATCGTTTTCATGGTTGGAGTTGTCGGGAATGAACTCCTGTGCAAGGCGAACAATCCCATCGGACTTCTTCCGCAGCTGAGGTACAGCTGGGAATCCGGGTTCGGCCTCAATTCTCTTGCATGGGGTGTGACCCTGAGTCAGTCAGTGCTGCTGGCGCTGCTTGCGGCACCAGCGATCGGAATTATCGTCTGGGCTGCGACAGGCGCCCTGCCCCTGGAAACCCTCCTGATTCCGTGGTCGATTGCGGGCAGCAACATCATTGGAAACGCCTACAGCAAGGTCAAAGTCAAGCAGGCCGACGGCTCGATGGAAATGTCCCTAGTGGCAGCGTTCATTGGCCTGCTGCTTGCAGTTCCGTTGCTCGGGCTTCTCCTCATTGGCGATGCCCCTGCAACCATTGCCGCCGCCACTTACACGGCTCTTCTCACTGGAGGTGCAAAGATTTGCCTGCAACGCAGAATTCTCTCCCACAAATAGTCTTTGACCGCGTGTTTGCCGGATATTCCTCCGAACGTCCCGTCTACGAAAACGTGTCCTTCGCTTTCAGCGGACCCGCACTGATCCATTTGCAGGGAAAGAACGGATCCGGAAAATCGACCTTCGTAGAACTGGCCAGTGGCTATCTGTCCCCGTGGGCCGGAACGGTCCTCGTCAACGGAGCGAGCGCCGATGACCCTGGAAGTAGGAACAGGCGGAGGGTGTGCCGGTCCGAAGCGGCGCTCTTCGCTCAGATGACCGCCCGTGACCACCTTGTGTTTGCCTGTATTGCACGAGATCTCGATCCTGGCCCCGAAATACTGCGGGCGACCCAGCTGGGTATGGAACCGTGGCTAGGCGAGAACGCGGGGAACCTGTCCACAGGGAATGTGCGCAAACTCTGGTACGTCATGAACACCGTCGGCCAGTTCGATTGCGTGGTGCTGGATGAACCGTTCAACGGGACTGACACCGAGGGTGTTGCCTACATGGTTGACGAGATCAGGCGCTGGGCGGAGTCCAAGCTCGTGGTTATCGTGACCCATTCACTCCCGGACTTGCTCCCGGAAGCGGCTACCGTCCGGCTTGAGGATCTCAAGTCGCAAGCCGTGGGCGGTCTGGACGCAGGAAGCTTGGGGGCGAAATGAGTCGTAAGGGAGGAGGTAACCGTTGGAAGGCTCGAAAGGTCCGAACGAAAAAGTATGGATATCGCGCTTCGGAAGGGCTGGGCTCATGACGATCATTTTGATGCTTGTCAACAACAGTTTGTGGACGGGCAGAAATGTAAATCGTGAGGCACTCACGGTCGCCCTGGCGTTTGCTCTTTCGCTTGCCTTCGTCGCCCTATCTGATTTTGCGAGCCGCTGGCTTAAGTCTCGTCGGAAAGGATGACTTTGGTTTCCAACACAGGTCAGTCCTTATGCAGTTGACTGGAAGCATGGAGATCATACGGAAAGCCTAGACCGGACAGGGACTATGCCATCAGCGTTTGCAATAGCTGGAATTGCTCCTGTTCAGTTCACCCTGAGTGACGCAATAATTCCTGAGTATCTGCGGGTCGCTGTTTTTGATGGGTCAATTGATTACGTTGATCCTTTGGCGGCACCGGACCGGTCCTTTGTTTGCAGCCCGACAGTCGACGCCGCCTGCACCACAAGCGTGCAGGACAACTCGCTGCTTGTGAGCTTGCCTGGAGATGCATTGCCCCGCAGCGGAAGCGTCGTCGTGTCGATTGGTGCAGAGTACCTAGCAGAACCAGAACTGCATTCTGAGAGGTTCGTGAACACTGTGAGTTGGGTCCTTCCGCTCGACATCAGATAGCTCTCGTAAAAGGATAGTGATCATTCTGAATCAGGAAGAAGTGCTCAGCTGGTATTCGGGGGAGATCTATGGGCAACCTTCTGCTGCACTTGCCAGCCTGGTACCCCACAGCTTTCCCGCCTTTGCACGCGTTATGAATCCGGTGAGGACCTCCAAAGGCCAACGTCTGCGATGGTCGGTCATTGCGGGCAGCGCGATGACCGTCGACAGCGAAACCCAATGGAGTGAGATCGTTTCGATAGTCAACCCTGATCCGAACGAATACTACGAACCGGAGACTGGCACCATAGACAGCTTAGTTGCTCTTCGGCTGTCCGCGGTCTTGGCCAAGCACACTCAATCTTCCGCTTTCACTTTCTTGGCCTGGGAAGGCTACGACTCTCTGCTGGAGGCGGTACGCGAGAGTCCAACCATCACCATTGGCGAGCAGAGGGTCATGCATGTCAGGAGTGGAAGCATTGAGCTTGCCCTCGAACCGATCGATTTTCCGCCGACCCGACTTGCCATGAATTGGATACCGGACGATGGCGCCTGGTTTGTTGGGAACGACATTTACGCGAGATCAGTCTTCGTTGGAGGTTCGGTCGCGGCGGTCGCTGCGGTGCTGAGTGCCCCCGGTCTAGAGGCTTACCTTGTTCGCCCGAGGCAGACCGTGGTTCCGGAGGACTGACTGCGCCGTCCGACTTTCGCGAAAAAGGGTCTCGGCGCCGACTGGCCTGCCGCTTTTACTTGGCCTCCGTTGCGATCGCTGCAACCGTCCTTGCAATAGCCCTGGCCACAAGGCTGCGTCCGAAACGTGATGCCATCCTTTTAGCAGTCAGCGGCCTATGTAGCAGCGGGTTTCTGGGAGCCTCGACTGTTGGATTTCCTGGTTCGCCTTCGATCTGGCTCTCTGGACAATTGGGTCGATGGCCATCGCCACGCTTGTTCTCGTCGCGGATGCTGAAGAAGCCCGGATAAACCCCGCTGACCCCGGCGACCACGAACCCGCGCCAGCTATCCCTTAGTGCCCTAAACTCCGGGCGAAGCGCGCGACGGCGTCTTCCGGCGTCGGGACTGGTCCGAAGACTTCCGCCTGACGCCTGGTGTCTGCGACGTATTTGCCCGTCTCGAACCAGCCGAGCATGGAGCTCATGTCCTTGACCATCGGGACGAACGGACCCATCACCGCGCCTAGCCCGTTGACAAACCAGGCGGGCATCGAGCGGACACTCACAGGTCCGCCCGCATAAGTCGAAGCGATGTCGGCGATGTCCTGGACGCTCACCGGCCGGTCCCATCCGATGTCGATCCGTTCGCCGTCGGCGACATCGGCGTCGACCGCTGCCGCGAGGTATCCGGCGAGGTCGGAGGCGAGGACGAAGGCCAGCGGGATGGTCTTGGTGCCGAACCATGTGAGGCGCTTCTTCTCGAACGGGTCGCCACCCATCCTGGTTAACTGGTCGAGGAACGCGCCGGGGCGAAGGGCGACAAACGGAACCTCAAGAGCCTCCAGCTTGTCCTCGCTGAGCTTCTTGTGCCAGAAGTGCGGGACATCCGGCGTCTGGTCCGCGGTGAGGATGCTGACCAGGACAAACCGCCGGACGCCGGGCCGGTGCGCGGCGATGGCGAGGTTGGTGTTGCCCTCGGTATCGATCTCCAAAGCCCGCTTGCCGCGGCACGGGCGCTGATGGACCATTCCGACTTATATGACGATGAAAACATAGCCGGGAACGCGCGGTATCGGGTATCAGCGGCGTGAGGGGATTTTAGTTTGAGGCCGGACCCAGCGTTGGGGTGGGGCGCCGACCGTGCAGGACTAAGTGTGTGGCGAGCGCGGCGGACTGCAGACGAACGAAGTTCGCGTCTTGACCCGACAACCCATTGGTGCTTTTGGGTCGGACATTGATCGGCGATAGCACCGTAGAGACTTCCCCGGGAAGGTCGGATAGTGTTCCTTGGCCGGAACGTGGACGATGAGGTCAAACTGACGTTGGCCTGAGCATAAGGAAAACTTGCGTTTCCGTCTACGTGTTGCCACGTTTCCGTCTACGTGTTGCCATGTTTGACCACTTAGATTCGTCAACGGCTCCACTTAATTCGTTGTTTTCAACACTGAGTCGCCGTTTTCGCCCTTAGCATTCCTGTACGGGTTTCGATTTCAAATCGGAACCATAGATGGATTGGGGGATTCATGGAAAATCGCGTCTTGATTGCTTGGGAAGTCCAAGCGCCAACGCCAGCCCGTTCTGGTGCGGTCATCGCGCGCCCACTGCAATCAGGGCTGCTGAGTTCCGCCGCACGACCGTTTATTACCGAAGAGACGCTATCGAAGCGTACAGATAAAGCGACGCGCATGCGAACCCTAGTTCCCTGTCGCCCAGGCGGCCCTAGTTCTTTTGCGACGGCCGCTCGGGCCCCCCAGAGAAAGGGTTCGATAGTGATCTTTTCATCAACCATCCGCAGGACGGCCACAGTCTTCGTGCTCGCGTGTGTCGCTGGCAGCACTATTGTCGGGCTCCTTCACCAACCGAAGACGCCACCGCTTGCCTGGACCTCCTTGGCTCTTGGCGCGGTTGCCTTGGTCCTAGTGCTCACAACAAAGCGAAGTCCGAAACGCGATGCTGGTCTGTTCGCGATCAGCGGGATGGGCAGTGGCGTTTTCATGGGAGCGTCGACCGTTAGTCTCCCCGGATCGCTTCCGATATGCCTTTGGACGATCGGCGCGATCTGTCTTGGAACCATGACACTCGTCGTCGATCCAGAGGAGACCCAAAACAAATCCGCCAGTCGGCTATAGGCATCGGCGATGGGAAGGCTGTTTGTTCTCGCGCTGGCAGTGGTCCTGTTCGTGGCGTGTCTGATCTGGGGTCGAGAGCGGGCTCCCCCTTACTTGCAATAAAGGACTCACGAGCACGCTCCCGGACTAGTTCCGTGCGATCGCGTCAGGGTGGAGAGCATCTTCGATATTCATGTCTGACCGGAAAGCGGTTGGAATTCCAAGACAGACCAGTAATTGAAAATGGGGAATCGAATGAAAATGGTTAGGAATGTAAGGAACGCAGTTACGGCAGGCGGGCTGACGACCCTCATGGCAATTGGGGCGGCTTCGGGTGCACAGGCCACTAGCGCGTCGGGCACCGCCTATTTCGATAACAGGCAACCGATCACGGCAAATATGTGGATTCAGTCGGTTTCAAATGGCGGTTGTGGGAGTTTTTCCTCATCGGCGGTAATGAACGTATCACCAAACTGGATCCGCAACACGACATCCTTCTATCAGTACGGAGTTGGGTCCATCAGCATCAAGGGTGTCAACGTATCGGGATCCGGAACGAGCAATCCCGCGACACTTCAGTGGACCAACAGTAACGGTGCCCGCGGATCCTATCTGAGCGGCACTGTCTGCATGGGTTGGGGAGCGTTCTACCTAGGTGCGGATGTGGCGGCCACTGCTTACTACTACGGCAATTTGCGCACTGCTTCCGCACGCGTATAGCGAAGAGATCGGCACTGCAGTAATGAAAAGAATCCCGGGTATATGCCTTCGAAAGTTACAGCACACACGAAACGCCAAACTATTGGCGGCGCTAACCGTAGCTTTGCTTTGCCTGCCTGCCTGCAGTGCCGGTCTCGCCGCGCCGACTAACGATGTTTCTGCCATACAAGATGACTTGAAGAAGCTCCAGGGAATCAATGGCCTAATAAGGATGCCCGAAGGGGAAGACAAAGAGCGCGGGGATCTGTACACCACCGCGTTGTACTCCGCGGACCTTGGTTCCTACCTGCTGGCCGCAGACGACGCCAATAGATCCGTCCGTGAGGCGCTCAGAGGGCAGACCTCGACCGACCTGCCGACGCTCTGGTCGGCGCTCAAGTTGCTTAGGGCTGCTCGCGCATCTTTGCCTGCCGAATTGGATGCGGGACTGGTTAATGCCGCGATTCCTCCGAGGCAGCAGGATGTAGGCGCCGAGATCGCCGCGCTCTGGTTTTGGGTTGATATCGGTAGGATGCAAGGTTGGTCCGCGATCGGTGGAAGGTCATTTCGGGAAGAAGTGCTCGTGCGGCTTGGGGCCATTGACGTCAACTCGATCAAGAACAAGCCCTATCTTCTTTGGCGGCTCTTCGATTCCTATTCGGCTCTGCAAATGCGGAAACCCAGCGAATTGGAACGAGCGTTGAAAAACGTGGATTCCAAGAAGCTCCCCAACGACTATGAATCGACCCTTGACTTTCAAGCTGCTCTCGAAGCGAGAGCAGCTCTTAGAAAGGATCTCGTCGTTCCCAACGAAGCTAAAGACCATATCGTCGGGCTTCTGGATTCAAGGGAGGTGCATGATGATGCGCTGATCGCCTCAATGCTGCGCTCCCTGGAATTGCTGGACGCGCAGAACGAGGCACAACGACTTGTCAGGGACCGGATTGCACCGCGGCTCGACCAGAAGACAGGACTTATCCGTTCGTCGTCTCTCGCCAATGGGTCGGTCCATGGGACGTATCTTGCCGCGAGACTCCTCGACACGAACTTCCCAGAGCTCGCAAGTGAGCGAACCCGAGATGAACTGGAACGGGTATTGAAGTCGCCCGAAACCGATCCGGTCACTCAACTCAAGGCCCTTGTGGCACTTAAGCGCTCTGGCTCCTCGTCCTGGGGGAGCTACGGTGCGGTCATCGACCGAGGGAGGGCCGCGCTTCCGGACACCGTGACCTTCGCGAATCTCAGCGGGTACATCGAGTTGGTGGATGTTCTGGTGCAGCTTGAGCCCAGTGTCCGGTTGGGGCGACTGGAGGCGTTCGATGCAGACCCCGGAGTTGAAGATCTACTCTCCGGAGCTCTAATGGCGCTCTCCAACTCCATGTACTTCTCAAACAGCGAGGAAGTGAGATCAATGTTCCCGGCAGTCCAGTCCGCTCTCCCGCAGCTCATCGGTTCACCCAAAGGAAACGGCCTGAACTATTTTCGGGCATTGACCGCGATGACGAACGCAAGTCGCTCCGGACTTGGATCAAACGACTTCGATAAGGCGGCCGAGGGACTCCGGACTCTGAAAGGCTGCGAAGAATATCGGTCCTTGTATCGCATGGAAGCAGACAAAGCGTCACCGTGTAGCCTTTCGGTTTCAGCCGCCATGATCGCGGTCCCAGGTGCTTACGACTTCGGGGAGAACAAGTGACCTCCGTACTCCGTCTTGAGGAGATCGCGAAGTCTTTTGCAGATGAGCGCGGGACTCGACAGTTGGTCCTTCCTGGAATCAGCCTGAACGTTGAGGCTGGTGAAATCGTCTGGCTGCGGGGCGAGTCAGGTTCGGGGAAGTCAACGATCCTCAATATCTCCGGCCTTCTGTCAACCCCCGATGCCGGCAAAGTGTGGATCAACGGTGACAACAGAACCAATGCATCGTCGCGGACGGCGAGTCTTGTCCGCTCGAGCCAAATTGGAATGGTTTTCCAGAGCAGTAACCTGTTGCCTGAACTTACGGCGTTGGAAAATATTCTCCTTGCCAGCAGCCAGCCCATGACACGCGCAACGATTACGGCGCAGCTGGATCGCTTCGGCCTTGCGGCGGTCGCTGACCGGCAAGCGAAGAGGCTTTCCGGCGGGCAGCAGCAAAGAGTCGCATTTTGCCGCGCACTGGTCAACCAACCGTCGCTACTCCTGGCAGACGAACCAAGTTCGGGCCTTGACGCGACAAATACCGAAGCCATCCTGGACGCCATGCGAACAGGCGCCGCCGGCGGGTGCGGTGTCCTGGTCGCTTCGCACGACGAAGTCTTCCAGCAGGTGGCCCATCGTCAGCTTCCCATGAAGGAGTTGCTCCTTGAACAGAAATAGGCTCTTTGCTGCCAGGTCAGTGCGCCTTTCCCTCTCGAAACTGAGGCCGCTCGCGGTCCTGATGAGTCTTGGCATTGCTGTATTCATTTTCGCCGACAGCATCGTGGGGGCCGGCATAAGTTCATACTCAAATAAGATCACCACCAACTCCGCCTTGAATTATGTTGAGGTAACTTCAGTAGGTCCAGACTCAGCTCGCGAGATCACCGACGACTCGTTGTCCCGGTTCGACCAAATCGATCATGTGGTGGGGTCCTTCGGCTGGGCACAAATTGACCTAGCCATAGAGGATCCTGCGAACTGGCCGTCTCCGAACAACCCCGGCGCGTTCATGGGTACACCCTTTATCAGCGGTATCACCCCGAAGGTACTGCTCGGAGACGTCTCCGGAGGCGGCCCTGGGGAAGGCCAGATCCTGCTTCCCGACAAGGGTCAAGGCCAGAATTATGCTCAGCTACTCGGCAAGGAAATGAGCTTCGTGTACACAAAGGAAATCGGCCCCGGTAACGGGGAACCCGTTTACATATCTCTGCGCGTGGCAGGCATCTATGACAACTCGTCGCCCGGTACCGATGGCGCGCAAGCCGCGTACGTATCCAGCAAGGTACTCAAGTCAACGCTTGCCAATGCCCGGCCGGATAAAAAAGCGCTGGCCTATCCCCGCGCTTATGTTCGCGTTGACTCGGCAGACGAAGTGGTCAATATACAAAATCAAGTCCGAGCGCTCGGATACTCAGTGAATAGCGTCGCGGGCCAAATCCGGTCCCTGTCAGGCTTGTTTGCCCTTCTTGCCCTTGTCAGCTGGGTGATCGGTGGGTTCCTGATCATCTTCTGCCTCGGGGTTGGGGTGTCGGTCGGTGGCAGCTGGATTAAGCAAAGGGCCCGCGAAGTGGGTCTCCTCAAGGCCATCGGCTGGTCGGGGGCTTCGATAGCAGGGGTTTACATGGTCGAGCTGGCAGCAGTGGGTCTCATCATCGGCGTGGTTGGGACGCTCCTGGGAACTCTTTGCTCCATCGTAGGAACGGCGGTCTTCAGCGGACTTCAGCTCGACCTCCTGCCGGTGGCTGCGTGGGCAATGCCGAACTGGCTGCTCGTGCTCGGTGCGCTCTTCTGCGTGCCTTTGTTCTTGTGCCTCGGAGCCGTTGGCCACGTCGCAAGACTCGCTCGGCTCGACGCGGATTCGTCGCTGAGGGACCTGTAGCTCCGGCGCGCGCCAGATCCGGAACCTTGTTTGCCGCGTATCCGGGAAGGAGCCGGGAGGCTGCGCTGGGTCTGTTAGGGCAGAACTCAGCGGACGGAGTGAACCTTGAGTCCTTCTATACCTTCGAAATCTGCGGTGTTGAGGGTGTAGAGGGGGAGGTTATTAGCGATCGCGGTTGCGGCTATGAGGGCGTCGTAAGCTCGTGCCTTGGGTTTACGGCCATTCCGGCGCAGCGACGCGGCCACCTGACCGAAGGCCCGGGCACAGGCCGCATCGAAGGGGAGCGGGTCGAAGTCGGCTTCCGCCTGCTGGAGGTGCGCCTGCCGCGCCGCCCGTTCCTTGTCTGTGGCGGCGACCAGAGGTCCGACCGAGAGTTCCGCGAGGGTTACGGCGCTGATGAGGCATTCATGAGGCAACTCGGACTCGGCGAGGTCTCCGAGCCCGATGACGGTGGATGTGTCCAAAATTCCCCGTTCCGGGGTCCCATGGATCACAGGCCCGCGTCCAGGATTTCGTCCAGATCTGCCCGGAATGTCTCAATGTCCACGCGCGGCAGGTGCCGGCGGCTGGCGATCAATTGTTCTGTTTGGCGGCTGCGCCGGCGGACGGGCTGGAGCTCGGCCACCTCGTGGCCGTCGCGGGTGACGATCAACGTCTCGCCATGAGCGACCCGCTCAAGGACTTCGCCGCCATGGTTCCTTAGCTCGCGCACTGTCACAGTTCCCATGCATAAATTGTATCACCGGTGATACGGCGAATCTGAGTTCTAGTGCGGCGCAAAACGTCCAACAAGCCCCCCCGCGTGTAGACGCGCGAAGCGACATCTCGGACCACCGCTCCCGCGCCAGCACCGAGCGGCCCGCGACGCCGCGTACGACGGCGGCCGGCCAGCTGCCGTCGTACGTCACCGCAGGCTGGCGCTAAGCGGCGTCCCGAGGGCCCCGATGCGAGCTTGCGAGTGTTGGGAAGGGACCTCCGCGGTGTGGCTAAGTGCCTTGATGATCGCTTCGGTGACCTCGTCTGTGTTGGCCTCGCCGCCGACGTCGCGGGTCAAGAACCCGGCGGCTGTTGTCTGCTCGATGGCGGCCTCCACCAGGCGGGCCTCTTCATGGAGGCCGAAATGGTCGAGCATCAGGGTGGCGCTGGCGATCGCGCCGATCGGGTTGCTGATGCCCTTGCCTGCGATGTCCGGCGCGGATCCGTGGACCGGCTCGAACATCGACGGGAGGCGGCGCTCCGGGTTCAGGTTGGCGCTCGCGGCAAGGCCGAGGCTGCCGGCGAGTGCCGAGCCGAGGTCCGAGAGGATGTCGGCATTCAGGTTGGACGCGACCACCACTGACAGTTCCTCGGGGTGGAGGATGAACTTGGCGCTCATGGCGTCAACCAGGACGCTCTCGGTCTGCACGTCCGGGTAATCGAGGGCGACTCGCTGGAAGGTTTCGTCCCAGAGGACCATGCCGTACTGCTGGGCGTTGGACTTGGTGACGGACGAGACCTTCTTGACCGTGCGGGTCCGTGCGAGATCGAAGGCGAAACGCATGATGCGCTCGCAGCCCTTCTCCGTAAACAGCGCGGTCTGCAGCGCTACCTCGTTGCCCGGGCCGCGGCCGCTCAGGTTGCGGCCGCCCAGTCCGGCGTACTCGCCTTCGCTGTTTTCGCGGACAACGATCCAGTCGAGTTCGGTGTTGTCAGCTTTGCGGAGCGGGGACTGGATGCCGGGGAGGAATTTGACCGGTCGGATGTTGGCCCACTGGTCGAAGTTCTGCGTGATATTCAAGCGCAGGCCCCAGAGGCTGATGTGGTCCGGGACGTTCTCCCAGCCGACGGCTCCGAAGTAGATGGCGTCGAAGTCCTTGAGTGCGTCCAGGCCCTTGGGGTCCATCATCTGGCCGGTCTTCTCGTAGTAGCCGCTGCCCCACGGGAACTCGGTCCATTCGAAGGCGAACTTGCCGTTGGAGTTTGCGGCCAAGGCGTCCAGGACGCGGCGGCCTGCGGAGACAACTTCCTTCCCGACGCCGTCTGCGGGGATCGATGCGATGCTGAATTTCTGGGTGGCGCTCATGCCTACCTCCTCGTTGAGTTTGTTGGCAGAGTCACACTGCCTTCCTCATCAAGTAGACGGGCGGCCGGTAGGCGGCGTCCAAGACTTAGTTTTGATCCGGCTGATAGGTAGGGCCTATTGGTTTGACTGGCTGTTGGTGTTCTCGATGTGCTCCGCAGCGACTTTCAAGAACGCTTTGGCCGCTGGCGTGAGGTTGTCCCTGCGGCTGAGGACCGCGACGTCCAAATGACTCACCGGTTCGATGAGCATTGTGCGTAGCCCTGCTTTGTGCGCGGTGGGAGCCCACGACGACGGCATCACCGCGTGCCCGACACCCGCCAGAACCAGGGGCAGGATGGAGGTCCGGTGGGCGACTTCGACGACGATCTCCACCTCGACGCCGTGTGCCAGGGCATCATCCACGAGCCAACGCATGAGGGAGCCGCGTTGGCTGGCAATGATGCGCTGGCCTCCGAGGTCCTCCCGTTGAATGGCTGTTTGCTCGGAGCCAAAGACGTCGGCCTGCGGGTTGACGATAAGGATAAGCGGTTGCTTTTCGAGTTCGAGGACCTCGAAGCCTGGAACCAGGATCGGCGTAGGGGAGCCGGACAGTCCGATCTCGGTGCTGCCGGTCCGGACCGATTCGATCACTTCTTCGGGAGTGAACGCAGCACTGACGTTGAGCCGGACCGCGGGGTAGGCCTTGGTGAAGGCCGCGATCATGGACGTGAGCGGCTCGATACCGGGGGAAGGCATGGTGATGATGTCGAGGCGGCCACTTCTGATTCCGCGTAGTGACTGGACCGCGGATTGCGCGGCGTCGAGATCCCGCATGACGAGGCGCGCCGGGCCGATCAGTTCCTTGCCGGCTTCGCTGAGCACGGCCCTGCGGCCGATGCGGTGGAACAGCGGAACGCCGAGCTCCTTCTCGAGGCTCGCGATGGTCTGCGAAAGCGAAGGCTGGGCGATAAGCAAATGCTCGGCAGCGCGGTTGAAACCGTCGTGGTCGACGACGGCGAGGAAGTACTTCAGTTTTCGCGTGTCCACGGTGCGGCTCCTCTGGCTGGGCGGTCTTCCGAAACGATCGATAGCCTACGCCTATCAGGGCATCGAGCGATGGCAGGGCTGTCTGGTATCCCTCGCTGGCCCGCCCGAAAAAATCCGGTTCCTTCCCAAGATCTTTCGCCCGGGCGCGGCTCTCGGGCCTAATAATGTCAGTGGTTCCTGCGAGGCTTTGGTTATGGCCGGGAACCGGGGAACACAGCTGATCGGATCGGGCGCGCCGTCGGGCAGCGCGGGTCCGGGCGTTGCTGTCCGGGGCGTCCAGGTGCGGGACCTGATCGATGCCGTGCACTCGCTTCGGCCGGGCCTCGCGAACGGCGCGGCAGCGGACGGCGGCACCGAACCGGCCGACAGTGCCGAGTTGATCGACCTCTTGCGTGGGCTGGAGGACTTGAAGTCCGCGGCCGCCGCGGCGCAGGCGAGGATCGCGGTCGCGTTCGATGCCGCCCAGCGCAGCGCCGACGCGGCCGCAGGCATCCCGGCCGAGGAACGCGGACGCGGGGTCGCCGCGCAGGTGGCCCTGGCCCGCCGGGAATCCCCGGCCCGCGGCTCCCGGCTCCACGGACTCGCCACAGCCCTCGTGACCGAAATGCCGCACACCCTCGCCGCCCTCCAGACCGGACAGCTCAACGAATGGCGCGCCACCCTGCTCGTGAAGGAAACGGCCTGCCTGTCCGCCGAAGACCGCTGCGCCGTGGACGAGGAACTCGCCGCCGACACCGGAACCTTCGACGGCGCCGGAGACAAGACCATCATCGCCGCGGCCCGGACCGCGGCCTACCGCCGCGACCCCCGCTCCGTCACCCGGCGGGCCAGCCACGCCGCCGAGGAACGGCACGTCAGCCTGCGCCCGGCACCGGACACCATGACGTATTTGACCGCGCTGCTCCCCGTCGCCCAGGGCGTGGCCGTGCACGCGGCCCTGTCCCGGCACGCCGACACCCTCCGCTCCGCAGGGGAAACCCGGTCCCGGGGCCAGATCATGGCCGACGCCCTCGTCGAACGGACCACCGGCACCCCCGGCGGGATCAGCGGGGTGGAAGTCCAGCTCGTCATGACCGACCGGACCCTGTTCCAGGGCGATGCCGAGCCGGCACGGCTGCCCGGCTACGGCATCGTTCCCGCCGCCTGGGCACGGACACTGCTCACGGCGGGCGAGCCTGAGAGCGGTCAGGATCTCAAGCTCTGGCTCCGGCGCCTCTACACCGCCCCCGGGACCGGGGAGCTTGTCGCCGCGGATTCGCGGGCGCGGCTCTTCCCGGCAGGGCTGCGGCGCTTCATCCAGGCCCGGGACGAGACCTGCCGGACCCCCTACTGCGACGCACCCATCCGGCATTTCGACCATGTCGTTCCCTGGCACAACGGCGGGCCAACCAGCCTGGCCAACGGCGCAGGCCTGTGCGAAGCCTGCAACCACACCAAGGAACTCCCCGGCTGGATGGCAAGAACAAGCCCCGGGACACGGCACGTCCTGGACATCCGCACCCCCACCGGCCATACCTACCAATCAACAGCCCCACCCCTGCCCGGAACCAGACTGACAAGAAGCACCGACCCGCCCGTCATGGCGGCACATTATTTCGGGGACCTGTTCCGCAGGCCCCACCGACCGGAGCCCCGCGCCGCTTGAGCTACCCTTCCCCTTCCGTTGCCGACGCCTTTCTAGTACAAACCCACTGGAAGGAACGTAGGCTCGAGCTATGGACAGGAGGAGCAGTCACGGCACCAGTTTGTCCCGCATGCTCGACTCCGGTGCAGACCTGACCGTGGATGGTGCCCTCGCCACCGAGCTTGAAGCACGCGGCTGCGATTTGGACGATCCGCTATGGTCGGCCAAGGTCCTTTTGGAACAACCTCAACTGATCAAGCAGGTACATCGCGACTATTTCGACGCCGGCGCCGCAATCGCCATCACCTCGAGCTATCAAGCCCTGCCCCAGGGATTTGCCCGGCGCGGCATTGCCGAGGCGGATGCTTTGGAACTGGTGGCCTTAAGCGTTCGCTTGGCCGACGAGGCCCGGCGCGAGTACTTGGCGGAAAACCCGGATGCCGGACCCTTGCTGGTTGCCGGATCTGTTGGCCCCTATGGCGCCTATCTCGCGGACGGTTCCGAGTATCGGGGCGACTACGTTCTCACCAAGCGCGAGTTCAAGGAGTTCCACCGGCCGCGGATCCGGGCGCTCGTGGCGGCCGGGGTGGACCTGCTGGCCTGTGAGACGCTGCCCTCCTTCGCGGAGGCTGAGGCCCTTTTGGCGCTCGTGGAAGAGTTCGACGTCGAATCCTGGTTTTCCTTCACGCTCCGGGACGGCGGACACATCAGCGACGGCACGCCTCTTGCCGAGGTGGCGGCGCTGTGCGGGGCCCAGCCGCGCGTGGCGGCAATCGGCGTAAATTGCGTACCGTTGAACCTGGTCTCCCCGGCACTTGAGGCCTTGCGCAACGCGACGGATAAGCCGCTGCTCGCGTACCCGAACTCGGGCGAAAGCTACGACGCCGTTACCAAGACGTGGAAGCCTCGCGCCGGAGCAAACGGAGGAGGCCCGTCAAGCCTCGCCGAAGGGGCTGCCACTTGGCACGACCTCGGGGCCAGGCTCATTGGCGGGTGCTGCCGGACGACGCCGCGGGATATCGCTGCCGTGGCAAGGCTGTCGACGAAGCGTTAGCGCGCGGGTCCGATCAGAACGTGCCGCCTCGCGTTTCGCCCAGGGGGTACTCGCGCTGGAGCTGTGCAACTTTCGGATCGTCTTCGTCGGCTCCGTAGTCGGAGTTCCGGGTGATGTCCTTTCCGTCGGGGAGCTTCATCGCGCGGAAGACCAGCGACAAGACGGCAGCAACAATGAGGTTGATCGCGAACGCCACGACGGCGATATAGACCTGCACGTTGGTGCCGGGAATGGCAGCGATGGAGCCGCCGAAGTTGGCCTTCGTCACGGGGTTGACCACGTTGTACGCTGCGACGGTTCCGTAGATGATCCCGGCGACCCAGCCTGCGAAGAGCGCCCAGCGGTGGAACCACCTGGTGTACAGCCCTGCCACGATCGCGGGGAAGGTCTGCAGGATCCAGATTCCGCCGAGGAGTTGCATGTTGATGGCGGCCGACTGGTCCATTGCGATCACGAAAATCAGCGCCCCGAACTTCACCACGAGCGAGGCGATCTTGGAGACCTTCGCTTCCTGCCGAGGGTCGGCGTCGGGCCGGATCAGGTCGCGGTAGATGTTGCGGGTGAACAGGTTGGCGGCAGCGATCGACATGATGGCGGCCGGGACCAACGCGCCGATGGCGATAGCCGCCAAGGCGATCCCTGCAAACCACGCGGGGAAGTTGTCCAGGAATAGCTGCGGAACCACCAGCTGCGGATTGACGGCACCGTTCAGGTCAATGGGTTTGGTGCCCGCATAGATGGCCGCGTAGCCCAGGAGGGCCAGGAACCCGAGCATGAGCGAATACAACGGAAGAACCGCAGCGTTCTTGCGGATGGTGTTCCTGCTCTTGGTCGCAAGGACCCCGGTGACCGAGTGTGGGTACATGAACAGCGCCATGGCCGAGCCAAGGGCCAGTGTCCAGTACGCCGAGTAGCTGGCCGCCCCCGGGATGAAGACGCCGGCCGGCTTGCCGGTGGCGGGACTGATGGCGTCGAGTTTCGCCTGGGCTGCACCGAAGATGTTGTCCCAGCCCCCGAACTTGATCGGCAGGTAGATCACGGCAACGATGACCGCAAGGTAGATCAGTAGATCCTTCACGACGGCGATAAGCGCCGGCGCCCGTAGGCCCGAGGTGTAGGTGTAGGCGGCCAGGACGACGAAGGCGATAATCAGCGGCAGGTCAGTCAGCAGCACATTCTGCGCGCTGCCGAGGCCTAACACCGTGAGCACTGCTTTGATGCCCACGAGTTGCAGCGCGATGTACGGCATGGTCGCGACAATGCCGGTGAGTGCCACCGCAACCGTCAGAGCCCTGCTGCCATAGCGCCCGCCAACGAAGTCTGCCGGCGTGACGAACCCATGCCGATGCGAGACCGACCATAAACGGCTCATCAGCAGGAACACGATCGGGTAGAGCACGATCGTGTAAGGCACGGCGAAGAAACCGCTCACGGCTCCGGTGGCCCACATTGCCGCCGGGACGGCCACGAACGTGTAGGCCGTGTAGAGGTCTCCACCGAGAAGGAACCACGTCACCCAGGTTCCGAAACCGCGTCCGCCGAGGCCCCATTCATCGAGACTGTGCAGGCCTGTCTCCTTGCCCGCGCGCCAGCGTGCGGCGAAGAAGCCCAGGCCCGCCACCAGGATAAAGAGGATGACGACGATGGTGAGCGCGACGCCGTTGACGGGTCGATCCGCTGTGGTCGCCAGTGGCACGGCGAGCCTGCTCATTGTTCCTGCTCCTTCGTGCGTGCGCCCCGCGCGGCCTCGCGGCGGCGGCGGTCCTCCTTGGTTACCAGCCGATAAGCGATGCCAATCATGCATGCCGTGATAGGAACCCAGAGCATTTGGTACCAATAGAAGAACGGCATGCCGGCTAGCCGCGGCTGATTAGTTGAGTACGCAGGAACGTACAGCGGAACCAGAATGGCGATGGCTAGCAGGATCCCGGCCACAATATACGGGCCGGGCCTTGCGGGCCCCCGGGTCGGCACATCGGGAGTTGACATGGACGCCTCCTCATAGAGACGGCCCCCGGAGCGGGATGGGCTTCCCGGGACGTACCGGTGGCCTTATGGACCGTGTATATACCGGTTCATCAACAGAATAGATTCTGGATTAATTCTTTGACAGGGGAAGTGCGCCTTCGAATGGATTATTCCTCGGCCTGTGGGACGGCGGTGAACATATGGTCGATAGCGCTGGCCAGTTCCTCAGGGTGGTCAAGGAATCCCATGTGCCCGCCGGGTACCGTCTGGCGAGTGATGCCGACGCGGGAGGCTATCCATTCAGCCGCTTCGACGAAGAACGGCGCGGTCTGCTCTGCCGTAAGCACGGCCAACGGCACGGTTAGTCCAGACAAAGCTGTCGGCTCGGGCCTCCAGGACGCGAAGGGGCCGAACTCCGCTTCAAGAAGGACCCTGGCGTTGTTCCGGAGCGATTCGAGGAAATCTGGTGGCAAGAGCTCAGCGGCGTCCGCTGCCGCGAACTTGACGAAGGCCTCTGCGCCGCCGGCAAATCCACCGGTTTCCATGCCTGCTGCGATAACCGGTTGTACGGTTGCCATGGCCGCGTCGGAATTGGCCAGAACACTCAGGAGAGCTGGCTCATGCAGAACTGCCCCGGAAAATTGCTCTGGAGCCTTTAGCGCGGCGGCCAATGCCACGAGGGCCCCGGTACTGTTTCCAAACACAACACAGGGCTCGGTCCCGAACGTTTCCAAAAGGGCAACAATGTCGGCGGCGTGCTGCTCAACCGAGGTTTCCTCCCAGTCCTTTTGTCTGGGGCTGCGAGCGTTGTTCCTGCGGTCATAAGAGATGACTCTGTGGTTTTGGGCCAATAGTTGAACCAGGCCAGTGTACTGTCGGGCGTCACCTCCGGCGCCGGGAACCAGTACTACGGGTGTTCCGTGGCCTGCCGCTTCAACATAAATCGTGGTGCCGTTGGCCTCTACCAAGGCAGCCCGTCCGTTGGTGCTCATCGTCTTCACCCTTCCGATTCCGGTTGATCCTTCCCTTCCATTGGACGCCCGGGCAGGCTCCGGCGTCCAAGACCGCTATGGACTCGGACGATCACAAATTTTTATGATGATGCATGGAGATCCGCCAACTCCGGCGATTCCTTGTGTTGGCCGAGGAGTTGCACTTCGGCAAAGCCGCCCTCCGGCTCCATATCGCCCAGCCGGCTTTGAGCCAGGAGCTCAAGGCCTTGGAGAGGTCGCTCGGACTCCGGCTCCTGGACCGAACTCACAACCACGTTGCGCTCACGGAGGCGGGCCGTCGCCTGCGGGAGGAAGCGGAACGCATCATTCAGGCGCACGACGCCGCTTTGACAGCAATGGAAGAAATCCGCAGTCCTCCCAAAGGGACACTCAAGCTTGGAGTGGCGGTGGGCGTGGCGTATCCGTTGCTGGCAGAGCTGCTTAGGGGTCTTGCCCCGGATGAGAGCGGGCCCGACGTGGACATCAAAGTCGCAGCGGCCAGGGAAGGCGTCTTGAAGCTGCTTGACAAGGAATTTGACGCGATTTTCGTTCATGCAGTGCCGCCCCGCGATGAACGGCTGGGGGTGCTGACCTTGGAAACGGAACCGATGGGTGTCGCCATTCCATCCGGCAGCCCACTGGCACGCCTCGCCGCGATCGGCCCCACGGACCTAAACGGGCAGCCACTGATTTGGCTACAGCGCGACGGCGACCCCGACGTACGCGAGCATGTTCTGGGCCTGATGATGGATGGTGGCCTGGTTCCAGGCCCGCACCGCTGGTCGCCAAGCATCGCAACTACCATGAGCCTGGTGGCGGCCGGACTTGGGGTGTCCTTCAAAACGCCGCATCAAGTGGTGCCTGGTGATCCGCCCGGCGTCGTATGGCGCCCCTTTGTCGGAGTGTCATATCCCGTGCCCACGGTACTGGTCTGGCTTCGGAACGACGCCTCTCCCTTGACCACCCAGCTTGTCGCGAATGCACGGCGATACGTGGCTAAGCCACCGTAGGCAATGCTTGCGAGGCGCCAGTCAGCCCGCCAGCTCTCCACTCCGGAACCTCAACTCGCGCAGGGCACCTCGCAGTGGTGACCCGGTGAACGGTAGGTCCTCCAAGTTGACCTTCCCGGAAGCTGACAGGGCCAGTGCATTGGCCTTGTCGGCAGCACGTTGTGGCAAGCCGAGGGTCGCCGCGAAGTCGGCCCAGTGCTTCGCCTTGAGGTTTTTGGTTTTCCCGGACACCGGCAACGCGAGCGAGTCGTCTCCGTACAGCAAGGTGCATGGAATGTCGTAGATCGGGGCCATGGCAAATCCGCCGTTCTGGCCTCCGAGAATCGAGAGATTCTTCGCATGGAGGTCGCCGTTCCCGGTCAGCCAAGCAAAGACGAACTGCAGGTACAGGTTGCGGCTGGCCACGAGTGGGGCCTTGCACAGCCCGGCCAGCGCAGCCGCGACGTCCTCCGATGTGACCGAATACTTGGAAGCTGGTGGCAGGCCCATGACCTGGGCTCCGTCTTCCATCGGCAGCCGCACCCAGGAGCCGTCCTTGTCCTGGACGCGGTCGAAGCGTTCCACCAGCAACCCAGGCAACCCGTGCATGTCAGTGATGATATGGCTCTTGGCTACAGGGATCTTGAGGCCTTTGGCGGCGGAGAGGTGTGCCGCTTCGTTGGTCAGCAAGTGTGCGTGATTGGGCGGGTCGAGTTTGAGTAGATATCGTTGCCCCCGGAGAGACAGCGGTGTGGTGAGCATAGAGGCGCTTGCCTTGTCCTGCACACCGGGAATGGCATGACGGTCCACCGCGTTGGCGAGGGCGGCGAAGTCCAGTTCCTCGGGCCTGGATGTGTCGGCAAGGGGTGCCGGTTCCACCGGAATTTCCCCGGTAGGGACCACTTGGACGTCTCCCGGGGTATCGGCTCCGATTGCGAGCAGGAGGGTGAGTTCGTCGTCGAGGCTGGTTTTCGTGGCGTCCCTGAGCACGCTAAGCCGGTGCCCTTCCGGCAGCAGGCCCGCGAAGAACGGGGGCAGAGCGCCAGCGGGAGTTTCGACTGGGAGGTCGGTCAGGGGCAACGAACTGGCAACCGCGGGCAGGCCGGAAGCCAGGTACTCCGCCATGTAGGAAAAACCGACGCCGCCGTGGCCGGTGCGGACAAGGCGGCCCGCCAAGACACCGCCTTTGTGAACGTCCGCTGCACGAACGAACCTGAGCTCCTCGAAATCCTCGACCATCAGGCCGCCGCCATGTGCAAGCCTACGGCGTTGGCTACTGCCACGACGGCCCCCAGCGAAGGATTCCCGGTGGCCGTCTCAATCGCCCGAACGGTCCTTTCGGAAGTCCCGGCAAGGTCGGCAAGATCCGCTTGCGTAATTCCGGCCTCTTTGCGTGCTCTCCGTATACTGGCCGCAATCGCCGCTAGGTCTTCCACGAGTCTCCGATGATCCGGCACGATGTTGCCGATTTAGTGGGTTTCTAGCTCCATTCTGGCCCACTTTTCCAAAATCGGCAAGATTCTGCCGAAGATGATGATTCAAGCTACTCAGAGGCCATCAAAACCTCATTTCGGCAAGATCCTGCCGATTCATCGCGTGCTCGCTGAGCAGTGGTAGGCCCGCCTACTATGTACCTGCCAGCCATTCGGTCTCGAAGTCCGGATGGTCCGAGTAGGGCAGCGCGAGGGCATTCAGTGATTTCGTGGTCCATTCGATCGATTCCGGGATCCACTGCGGCGTATCACCAAGCGAGCCGCGAACCATCGTGGCCAGGGCCGTCTGCCGTGCGGATTCCACGATGCTGAGCAGCCTTCTCTTAGATTCGCATTCCATGAGAAGGCGTCGCTCGTACCATTTGCCCGCCTCGGAGACCGAACGGTCGCCGAGGAGTTTCCGCGCCGCAGCCTCGTCCTCATTCAGGCGGTCCAAGAGGAAATCGACGATATCCACAAATTGAGCGTACGCGTCCCTTGCGGCAGCGGAAATGCCTGCCTCCCTAGGCGGGGTCGGCTTGCTTTTCGCGCTGGAGCTCGACGGCGGCAACGTGGGGGAGGGCGTTGTAGTGGCTCCGGGACATGCTGCCGAACTCGTAGGCGGTCTCGGCGTGCTCGGACAGGTCCACGCCGGCGAGCTCCGCCTCGTGGCTGACCCGGAATCCGACGGTCTTGTGGATGACAAGGGCAATGATTGCCGTCATGATTCCTGACACCGCAAGGGTGAGAAGAATGGCAACGATCTGCGCCACGAGCTGCTGGAGTCCGCCTCCGTAAAGCAGTCCTCCTCCTTTGCCGTTCACCGGCAACGCGATGAATCCGAGCGCGAGCGTGCCGACAAGCCCGCCACCGAGGTGTACACCTACGACGTCGAGGGAGTCATCGAAGCCGAACTTGTGTTTCAGGTCGACAAACACGGCGCACGCTGCGCCGGCTACCAGCCCGAGGCCGAGGGCTGCGGCGGGAGCCACATTGGCGCAGGCCGGTGTAATAGCCACGAGGCCGGCAACGACGCCGGAAGCGGCACCCAGGGATGTGGGGTGGCCGTGCCGCATCTTCTCGGTGACCAACCAGCTGAGCATTGCCCCGGCCGGGGCAACGAGGGTGTTCACCCAGATCAAGCCGGCCTGCGCCGACGTCGTGGCCGCGCCGGCATTGAAACCGAACCAACCGAACCACAGGAGGCCGGTGCCAAGCATGATGAGGGGGAGGTTGTGCGGGCGGTGGTTCGGGTCTTTTCCAAAGCCGTGACGCTTGCCCAGGATCAACGCCAGGACAAAAGCGGCAGCGCCGGAGCTGATTTCCACCACTGTGCCACCGGCGAAGTCAATCACCTGACCGAAGACCGAACTGATGGCTCCGCCAGGGCTGAGGAGGCCGCCGCCCCAGACCATGAACGCCAACGGGCAGTACACCAGGGTGATCCAGATGGGGACGAAAATCACCCAGGAAGTGAATTTGGCGCGGTCGGCGATGGCGCCGCTGATCAGGGCAACGGTGACAATGGCGAAGGTAGCGCTGAAACCGAGCTTAATGAGATCGGTGGAACCGACAAGGTCCGCCGAGCCGAAGCTGCTGAACGGATTGCCGAAAATCCCCAGGACACTCTTGCCGCTGATCATCGAATAGCCCCACAGGATCCAAACGGCGCCAACGATGCCCGCGGAGATGAAGCTCATCATGATCATGTTGAGGGAGGCTTTGGCCCGGGTCATGCCACTGTAGAAGAGGCCGAGTGCCGGAGTCATGAGCAGTGCGAGTGCCGCCGACACCATCACCCAAACGTTTTCCGCAGTGATATTCACACGCGTTTCCCTTCTTGTCGGAATGCCGTAGGAGGACCGCCGTAGCTTGGCCCCGTTCTTCCCCGGCCCAATATTTCCGGTTCCGTGTTTCAAGCAATGCGGGGAAAAATTGCAGGGACGTTACATAACTCGCCTTGGCGTGAAGAACGCATGACGGGCGTGTTTCGGGAATGTAAACGCCATCCCGGCGCGCCCGAGTGGCCCCCGGAGGCGGCGCCCCTGGGTCCCAGTGATTCCGCGGATTCCAGGGCCAAGGAAGGTGAAATCCTTCCACCCGGCAGGGAATCCGCACATTTCTTCGACGTGAACGGCGCCTCACCGTCCCCCGAAGGATGTTTCAGCCGGACGCTGGCGCGTCACGGCCGCCGCGTGCACACTTAGCCTGTGAAGCCGTTTCTCCTGCTCGCATCTCGCGCCGAAGACGCCGCGGCCGAGGAAGAGTACCAGGCGTATCTTCGTTTTGGAGGGCTCGCTCCCGAGCAGCTGCAACGCATCCGAATGGAGGCGGCGCCCCTCCCGCCGCTTGAACTCTCTGATTATTCCGGCGTGATTGTGGGTGGCAGTCCCTTCACTTCGAGCGACCCGGCGGAGCACAAGAGCCCGGTCCAGAAACGGGTGGAGAAAGAACTAGCAAACCTGCTGGACACGATTGTTGCCGCCGACTTTCCCTTTCTGGGGGCCTGCTATGGGGTCGGAACCCTAGGGCTTCACCAAGGCGCTGTGATTGACCGGACCTACGGTGAAGGACTCGGCGGGGTAACCATCAAACTCACGGCGGAGGGCCTCCGAGACCCGCTCCTCCAAGGGATGTCCGAGCGCTTTGTCGCCTTTACCGGCCATAAGGAAGCCTGCACTGTCCTGCCAGGGCACGCGGTGTTGTTGGCCGGTTCGGCCACTTGCCCCGTGCAGATGTTCCGGATCAAGCGGAATCTTTACGCCACCCAATTCCATCCCGAGCTCGACGCCGAGGGGCTCGTCACGCGGATCGACACCTACCGCCACGCCGGATACTTCCCGCCCGAGGCTGCTGAACAGCTGATGGCAGACGCCCGGAAGATCACGGTCACCGAACCGATGAAGATCCTCGGCAACTTTGTCCGCAGGTACGCGATTCCTCAATAACGTCGGAGGAATGAAGCACAATGGGCCCATGACTTTTGCAAATGTGGGAAGCCTCGGCACGAAACCCGGCCAGCGCGACGCCGTCGTCTCCATCCTGCTCAGACCGAAACCGGAACTCCGGGGCGCGGGCTGCCTGCTCTACGAGGTGGGGGTCAACGAAGAATCGCCGGACACGGTCTTTGTCTGCGAACTATGGGAATCGGCAGAAGCGCACCAAGGATCGCTGCAGCTGGACAGCGTCCGGGCGGCCATAAGTGAGGCGATGCCCCTGCTGTCCGGAGAGATGGGCGGCACGCGGTTCACGGTATTGGGCTCACCGCTCCGAAACCCCTGATATTCACCCAGGCGACACGTGGCTGACGGACAGGATTTTCATAGCTCTCACATAGCTCTAGTAGCTACGGTTGGTTCATTATGGAAGAGCAAGAGCCCCGTCGTCCCGGCCAAGGGTCCGGACGAAAGAGAAGCCGGTGGAACCGCTGGAGTCCCCGCCGTCGTCGATCGGCCTTGCTGACAGCCTTCGCGGCCGTTCTGGTCGTGACCCTGACGGCCACGGTCTACTCAGTTGCGCATGCCCGCTCATCCGTCTCTCGTGCAGTCTCGGCGATGGCCCACGCTACGCCGTTGGCAGCTGTTCCAGCCGCACCGCCGTCGGCAGCCGCACCGCCGTCGGCCGCCGCACCGTCGTCGACCGCCGCGCCGTCGTCGGCTGCCGCCGAGGCGCCCACCGCCGCTCCAGCCCCCGCGGCTCCGGCGGCTGCAGCGCGGGCAGCCGCAGTGCCGGTTGCTGCGGGTACCGGCGTGACCTCGGCGTTGGACTCCGAGATCAACGCCATCATCGACGCCAACAGCCAGTACCAGATCGGCGTCACCCTGATCGACTTGTCCAATGGCTCGAACCACCAGTACGGGGTCCAGGCGCCGTTCGAGGCAGCAAGCACCGCCAAAGTCCTGGCTGCCGCCGCGTACTACCACCTTGTCGAGACAGGCGCAGTGTCCCTTGACGATCCCTTGGGCGGCTACACGGCCGGATTCCAGCTCAAGGAGATGATCCAGGACAGCGACAACGACTCCTGGTCCTTGATCATGGACGCGGTCGGCTATTCGGAGCTTCAGGCCTATGCCGCATCGATCGGCGTCAGCTATGACCCGATGAACAACACGCTGACTCCCAGCGAAATGGCGAGCATCATGGCCGGCCTCTACAGCGGGAAGCTCCTGAACCAGCAGGACACCACACAGTTGTTGTCCTACATGCAGAACACCAACTACGAATCGCTCATCCCCGCCGCGGTTCCGGCCGCAATCACTGTTTTCCACAAGTACGGACTGCTCGACGACGAACTCCACGACGCCAGCATCCTCACCAACGGAGCCAACTCCTATGCATTCGTGGTCTACACCAAAGGCCAGGACGAGAGCGATATCCCCGCCCGCACCGACATCTTCCACCAGCTCACCCAGGCCGTAGTGAACGGCCTGTTCTAAAAGGCCCGTTCTAAAAGGACTTGGACCGACTTTCAGCATCACGACGCCGGCCGCGCAGTCGGATTGACTGCGCGGCCGCCGTCCTTGTTCCCTTATATGCGCTGAGCGCCTGTCGCGGTGCTATCTATATGCCTCCTTCCGCATGGGGTCGGGCCAATTTCCTATGAATTGGGTTTGGTTCTGCATGGTCTTCTCCTGACTAAGACGGTGTTCTGCGCGATGCGACGCAGTTGGTCGTGCCTGCCAAAAGGGCAGGGGCGGCCTGACTAGTCGGGAGAGGAACCAGGATCGAATGCGGGTTCGGCCGAGAGGCTTTGCCGGCTATCGGGGATCGGGCCATGGCGGGGTGGCGGTGCCAGCGCACGTTGTTCCGGCAGATCTGCCGCGCCAAAGGCGGAACCGCCCTCCGGGCCCGACGTCGATCCTGCCCCGGGTGGCGACACCGACTCAGGAACCGGCGCGTCAGGCGGAGGTCCGCCGGAGACCGGCGACCCATCCGTTGTCGCCAACATTGCGGGGGGCATGAAGACAACCCCGTCCGGCAGGAATCCGGTGTTCCTTGTGAATCCGGGGTTCCGGGTGACCGCGTCCGGTCCGGACTGGACCGAGGGCGAAAAGCGGGTCGTCGGGACAGCTGGAGCGCTTGGTCCGTGGGTTGGCAGTATTGCGGCCACCGGCGGCAAGGCCGGGACGGAAGGCGGCTCGGGCAACGGCGGCAACTGCGGCACGGAAGGCGGCAGTATGGAGGGCAACGGCGGCACGGGCGGCAGGGCCGGCAACGGCGGCACGGAAGGCGGCTCGGGCAAGGCCGGGAGTTCCTTGATCGTGTTCTCGACCACGGGCGGCAAAGCGTCGACGAGTCCGACGACTGGCGTCAGGACCTGCTTCGTTGGCTGACTGACCACGGTTTCAGGAACTGTGGCCAACTGACCCGGGCTTGGAACCACGGACGGGACGTTGTCGACGAGCGTGCCAATGGGACCGGTGAGGGGAACCGGGGGCTGTGAAACCGACGGTGTCGGGACAGCAGGAATCGCCGGCGGAAGGTCTGTGGCCTGCGAAGGACCGGCCAGCCACAGCAACCACGCCAATGCGCCGAAAACGGCGAGAAGAACGGGGCGAACCAAAGAAAAGCCACGGCACCCCAGATGCCAAGCCAAACACTCCACCTCCCCAGTGCGGTGTCTGGGTACTAAGTTACGCCCGTCCGGGGCGGCAGTCCATAGCTAAGTATGCTTAGCTCCCGAACTCCCGAAGGGTCACCACGCGGGACGCAGCGTCGACATCGGGGCGGAGGTCCCGGTCCTGGACGTCGGCGGGCAACGATAGACCGGCGTCGAAGGCCTTCCGGAACTGCGGACTCGTGAATTCTCCTCGCGTCCTGCCCTGCAGCCTGAGCGCGCGCGATGCGCAAAGGAGTTCGATGCCAACCACCGTTGAAAGCGCCTGCGCGGTGGAATCCATGCGGGAGCTGGCCACACTCGCGAAACTGGCATCTTCTTCGGCGCCCAGCGAGAGCACCACCGTTTGCAGGCTTACCGGCTGTGCACTGGCTCGAATGCGGCCGACCGCTGCGGCTGCCACGTATTCAAGCATCATGACGCCGGACTGGCCGGCATCATCGCCCGCAAGGAATCGGTGGAGACCGGTGTATGCCGGATCGCACAGCAGGCTGATCCTCCGAAGGTTCGTTGCGCACGCCGCACCGATGGCCAGTTGCAGGGCATCTATGCGGCGGGCGAGGCTGGTCATCTGGAACAGGCCGTGATGGGCTACCCCGTTGCTTCCATCCTCAGCGGAACCGTACACCAGCGGGTTTTCATGACCGGCCACGACCAAACGCTCCAAAAGCATACCGAGCGCCTCGAGTTCCTCCGCCACCGAGCCGAGGGCCTGAGGCAGGGTGCGCAGACAGTACGGGTCCTGGATCCTCGCCGGGTCACCGCTGCCTCCCACGAGGCCGCGCAGCACTCCGGCCATCCCGGTCACTGCGGGGGAATCTGCTGCCCGCGCGACTTCGGGGCTCAATGCCTCGGGATTCCCGGACATTGCCGCAAAGGACAAGGCGCTCACTGTGGTTAGGTTTTCCATCAGTGTGGCGAGCTTTTGCTGGGCAAGCGCGGCCTGGGCGATAGTGAGGGCGCTGGAGCTGATGAAAGGAAGGGCATCCTCGGTGGCCCAGGCGTCCAGAGGCGCCGGGACGTACTTGCCGTCCATGGTGGGGCGCTCGCCGAGGAGGGTGAGCGCCGTTCCCGCCAGCGCGGGCAGGTCCGCAGTGCCTATTCCGCCGAATTCCCGCACTTCCGGCAAGGCATCGGCGTTGAGCATGTCCACGACTGCATGGGCCACAGACGGGTTGATGCCGGACGAGCCCGCAGCAAGCTGGGACAGCCTGATGGCCAGCATTGCCCTGACGATTTCCCGGTCAAGTACCCGTCCGGCATCCACGGCATGGCTGCGCAAGAGGTTCAAACCGTGGACGTTGACGTCCTTGTCCCAGGCGTCCAGCGCGACAGATCGGTTCGCCCCGACTCCGGTGGACCGCCCGTAGACGGGACGGGAGAGTGCCGTCGCACGGGCGGACCGTTGGGATGCGGCCATCCGTTCAACCGCCGACGGCGCCAGCGTCACCTTAGTTCCGCCACTTGCCACGGCTGCGACGTCGCTCAGACGCAGCTGTTTGCCGTCGATTTCGATCATGGAGGTGATTCTTTCTCAGTTGGGGTTGTCGGGTCTTGGTTAGCGGGTTTCTTCCATGGGGATGCGGACGCCGCGTTCGTGGGCGACGTCGATGGCGCGGTCGTAGCCGGCGTCGGCGTGGCGGATGACGCCCATGCCGGGG
>NZ_JBFBKR010000025.1:0-60617 GCF_040686575.1 Arthrobacter sp. NPDC080073 | reverse complement strand
CCTTGCCCTGGGGGTAGACAGGGCTCCGTCGGCCGCCGAGCAAGCAAGCTTGCCAGCAACCAAAAAACAACGGGGGAGAGGGGACGCTGGCCGGTCACCTAAGCCGCCCCACCCGCCACATCCTCTGCAAAGGACACACAACCATGAACACAATCGGCAAAGCGACCGTGACCACCAAGGACACCGGTGAAGAGATCCACGGCGTCACAGTGCTGGGCGATTACCACCTGAATGGCGGCTACGACTGGATGGAACTTATCGGTGAGCACGGCTGGGCCGTTATCCCCAGCTGGGGGTGCGATGGCTGGGACCTGGGCCAGTGGCCCTATGTCATGGTCGCCGGGATCCGCACCGCCGATGAGATCGGCAACCTGTTCGGCGTCGCGACCTACACCGAGGGCGACGTGACGTGCACCTTCTACCGGACCAAGGCCGCGCAGTGGGACGCGATCACTGAGCACGCCTTCTACTGGTGGAAGAACGGCCAGGCTCAAGGACCGGAAGACCTGCCCATGGCGGCGGCCGAGCTGCCCAGCCGGTACCGCCAGCCGTGCACCGTCTTCAACGTCGCCTAACCACCGGCGGCAGGTTCCCCGCTCCGCCCGGAGCGGGGAACCCCCGAACCTTCATCACCGCGCAAACTCGCTTTCCGCGCTGGGTGGGGCGGTCCGTCGTCGTGGCCGGCTGCCGCTGTGGTCACCGGCGACGGACCGCCGTCCGCATGAAGGCCGCGCGTGGTGGCTGATGCTGGCGGCCTGCCCTGAGGGGATGGCTGGTGCGGGAGGATCCAGCCGCGCCCTGGCGAGTCCTGGTTTCCGCTTCGCTGCAACCAGGTAATCGGGCGTCCGCTTCGCGGCCGGCTGTTGGGTCCAGGGCGCGCCGTCGCAGAGCTCCGGACCCCCTGAACCTTGGTGTCTACGACGTTTTTTGGCTGCTGTCCTTCGGATTCTACGTGTCCGCTCCACCCCGTCTAGCCCCTCCTTCGTCGGGGCCCGCGGCCCACGGAATCGGCTCCGGCGCTCCTCCGTCGCTTATTTCCTCCGCAGATTCCACGGTCCTTGCCCTGCGGGTAGACAGGCCTCCGTCGGCCACAGCTCCGCAAGCTTCGCCAGCAGCCAAAAAACAACGGGGGAGGAAAGGAAGTAGCTGGCCGGGTCACGCCGCTCCCTCACCAATCCTCGGAAAAGGACTCACAACCATGAACGACTTCATCAGCTTCACCAACCCGGCCGACATCCTCGCGCTTATCCCGCACACACTGGGGGAACAGCCCAAGGAATCCTTCGTCGTGATGACCATGAACGGAACGCGGCTCGGCGCGACCCTGCGCGTGGACGCACCGTTCGCAGCGGACCCGCGCGGCTACGCCCAGACGCTCGTCAGCCACCTGAGCGCGGACGAGAACGCCACTGGCACCCTACTCGTGATCTACACCGATGAGAACAGCCCCGGAAACTCCCGCCCCTACTGGGCGCACGTCGAGGCATTGAGCACCGAGCTGGCCACAGCGGAAATGCCGCTGAAGGATGCATGGATGGTCACCGCCCACGCGTGGCGGAACTACCTGTGCACCGACCCCGGATGCTGCCCGGACGAACCGCTGGAGGCGATCACGACCAGCAACGGCAACGCCGAACTGATCTACCGGGGGAGCATGGTCACCGGATTCACCGCACCGGAACCCTTCACCGGAGACGCGGGAGTCCGGGAAACCATCAAGGCCCACACGCCCGAAGGATGGCCGGGGGAAGTGGACCGCAGCCGGGCCATCTGGTCCGAGGCTCTGGATAACCCGGAAGCCCTGACCGCCGGGCGCGCCCACGAACTGGCAGGAGCGTTCCAGCACCCTACGGTCCGGGACTACCTGATGGCCGACGTCATGACCACCGCGCCGGAGCAGTTCACCTCCGTCCTGCTGGGCGTGGTCCTTGCCCGTCCGGACTGGGCACGCGTGGACCGCGCCCAGGAAATCGCCTTCGAACTGATGAAGGCAACCCCGGAAGGCCAGCGCGCACCGATGCTCTGCCTGATCGGCTGGCTGGAATGGCTCAAGGGCAAGTCCAGTTTCGCCGCCCGGTACTTCAAGCTCGCCATGGACGATGTCACCGATTACCGGCTGGCGTCGCTGCTGACCGAGCTCCTCAACCGTGGACTGGTCGCTGACTGTGCACGGAACAAGGCCATGTCCTACACGCCGACCATCCGGTAACCGGAAGAATCAAGGGCCGGGCCCACTGGGGTCCGGCCCCTTGGTTTGCCGATCCTCCGATCCTCCGGGGTGCGGCGGCGGCCTCCTCCGCTGCGCTCCCCCGGCCGCCGTCAACGCTGGCGCGGGCGCAGCACCAATTTCAGACAATGTGCAGGATCCGCCGCTAGGGTGAAAGGACACCGCCGAAACCCAGGCAAGGAAACCCCGCCATGGCATCAGAGTTCCGCATGACCGAGGACGACACCGTTGGCCCCGATGCCAGCCAGATCGAAGACCTGCTGGAATTGCGCCTGCTCACGGCAGGCCCGGAAACCGGTCCGGTAGACTTCCCCGTAACAGACCACCGGCTCGAGCAGCCGTAACCCACAGCAGCATCGACGCTGCACCACGGATTTCCTTTTTCCGAGGGAAAACAGAAAGAGCCGGCGCCTTGAACTGGTCCCCTAAAGCTGGACTCGCAAATGCGATGTCTTTACTTTAGCGGCCAGCGATCGGCTCTTCACAGAAGGCTCCGTCCCCCCGAGGGACGGAGCCTTCTCGCATGTAACCTGCGCCCCAGGAACCTGGTTGGATTAGGCATTTGTTCATTATCACCTCGCGCGGGCCAGCCAGGCTGTCGTTAGTGCCCGCGATGTCACGGCGACACTAACTTTCTGGCGCCCGGAGCAGTGGGACACGACCCGCGTTAGTCAGGATTCGACGGCCCCGACCGTTCCTTCCGATACCTGTAGAACGACCTGATCGACAGCAGAGATCCAAAGAGCACCAGCATCAGGCCGGGCAATACAGCTGCTTGGTCTCTGAATATGACGACCAACCCGCAGATCAGGGCAACCAAGCCCAAGACCAGTTGGGCAATGACGTAGTTTCTACTCATTGAGTCATTCCTATTGCTCGCTGTCTCCCGAGGCTAAACCGGGACGCCCGGACTGGACAAGAACCTTGATTGAACCCAGGGGAATACACCTTTGCTCCCGGAGTCGTATGCCAATTCGTTCGAGGCTCCTATGCCGCAAGAGCCTGAGTACGGTACTGCACCGGGCTCAAACCCTTTAGCCTTGTGGAAATTCTTTCGGTGTTGTACCAGCGGATGTACTCGTGCAGCGCCGACGCCAGTGCGTCGGTGTTGAGGAACCGGACACGGTGGAAGAGCTCTTCCTTGAGGTGTCCGAAGTAGTTCTCCATGACGGCGTTGTCGTAGCAGTTTGCTTTGCGTGACATCGATTGGACCGCGCCGGCGTCCGCCAAGAGTGTACGCCAGGAGTTGTGCTGATACCGGAATCCCTGGTCGGAGTGCACGAGCGGTTTCTGCCCTTCCTCCAGCGTGGCTAAAGCGCCGCGCAGGGAAGCATTCGCCAGCTCCAGATTGGGCGACGTTCCAATTGCGTAGGAGATGATCTGCCGGTCAAAAAGATCCATGATCGGTGAGAGGTAGAGCTTCCGGTCACCGACGCTGAACTCGGTCACGTCCGTGACCCACTTCTGATTTGGTGCATCCGCTTCGAACTGGCGTTTCAGCAGGTTCGGGGCCACGATGCCCTGCTCGCCCTGGTAGGGGTTGTACCGCTTCCTGCTTCGGACCTTGCAGACCAGCCGCAGGGAACGCATCAGCTTCAGCACGGTCTTCTTGGCGACCGTCCACCCTTGCTTGAGCAGTTCGATATGGATCCGGCGATGCCCGTACCGGCCGTGGTTCTTCTTGAAAATCTCTGTAATAGCGGCCTTCAGGGACGCCCGAGGATCGGGGCCCTGGAGGCGGGACTGGTGGTAGAAGAACGTGGACCGGGCTAACCCGGCCACGTCCAGGAGAACTTCCAACCGGTGTTCAGCCTTGAGAGCGATGACAGCGCGGACCTTTAGCGCTGTTCCTCGTCCCTCAAGGCGTTTACTTTTCCCAGGAACGCCACCTCTGCGCGAAGGCGTTCGTTCTCACGGCGCAGTCGCTCCACCTCGGACTCAGGTTTCCTTGCTGTCCCGGGATTCGTCTTTGGACGGCCTTTCGGCTTGGGGCGCAGCCCGTCCTCGCCTTCGGTCCGGTACTGACGCGCCCACTTCTCAAGCAACAGTGGAGAAGACAGCCCAAGCTCTTTCGCCAGGCCTACTTTGGGCTCACCCGCGCGGTATCGCTGCACAGCATCAAGTTTGAACTCAAACGAGAACACCGGTCGTGTTGGCTTCGCCACCAGCGTCGTACCTCCGCGTGTCCGCCATCGACCATACAAACGTTTGATGGCACCTCTACCTACTCCGAGTCGGGTCGCTACCGCCCAAGCACCCCAACCCGTTTCAAACAACGCTACCGCGGCCTCGCGCTGCTCCTCGGACAACGAACTTCTTCCACGCATACAACTGCTCCCCTAAAGTCAGAACTGATTTCTCAGTCCAGCTTTAGGGGAGCAGTTCACCTCAGCGCCGGCTCTTTCGCCTTAACCGCCGCCCGCCCGAGACCGCGGGAACCTGAGGAAAGAACATGCTCGCAGGGCTCGCACCCCTTCGGGGCGTCCGCTTCGCGGCCGGCTGTTGGGTCCAGGGCGTGTCGTCGCAGAGCTCCGAACCCCCTGCCCCCTGTTTGTCTACGACGTTTTCTGGTTGCTGTCCTTCGGATTCTAGGCGTCCGCTCCACCCTGTCTAGCCCCTCCTTCGTCGGGGCCTGCGGCGCAGGAATTTCCCTGCGGCGCTCCTTCGTCGCTGATTTCCTCCGGGATATTCCCGCGCCTTGCCCTGGGGGTAGACAGGGCTCCGTCGGCCGCCGAGCAAGCAAGCTTGCCAGCAACCAAAAAACAACGGGGGAGAGGGGACGCTGGCCGGTCACCTAAGCCGCCCCACCCGCCACATCCTCGGAAAAGGACACACAACCATGAACACCACACCCGTGCTGGAAATGCTGGACCCCGCCACTCTCACCGTGGACACCAATGTCCGCAAGGAAGCAGGCCTGACCAAGGAATTTGTGGCCAGCCTCAAAGAACACGGCGTGCTCGTCCCCGTCGTCGCCCATCGGACCGAGGACGGAAACGTGCACGTGCTGATGGGACAGCGCCGCACGCTCGGAGCGATCGAAGCAGGACGGAACCGGATCCCCGTGCACATCGTGGACAACCCCGAAGAAGCGGACCGGCTGGCAACACAGGTCGTGGAAAACGACCATCGGAGCGCACTCACGGACGCCGACCGCGCCGAAGCGTTCCACCAGATGTCGCTGCTCGGCGTCAGCGCCAGCGTCATCGCCCGCAAAATGGGAGCCAAGAAGGCCGTCGTGGACACCGCACTGAAAGTGAAGTCCAACCCGACCGCAGCCCAGGCACTCGAACAAGGGCTGACGCTGGAACAGTCAGCCGTGATCGAGGAATTCGCGGACGCACCGGAGGCCGTGGCCACGCTGGAACGGCTCGCCATGGAGAACCCCGGCGGCTTTGCCCACCAAGCCCAGCGCCTCCGCGACGGGCGCCGCAACGCCGCCCTGATCGCCGAAGCGAGAGCCGAGGCTCAAGCCAAGGGCCTGACCGTTCTGGAGGAAGACCCGGGTTACTACGACTACAAGGGAGCCGCCGCCGCAATTTCCAAACTGACCACCGCCGAAGGCGTGCCGCTCACGGAGCCGGACGCGGACGCCGTTTACCTCGGCACCGGCTACAGCGGCCTGTACACGAGGTTCGCGGTGGCGGACTGGAAGGCCCGGGGTTTGCGCAAGGAAGGCAAGGCCCCTGCCGGAGGCATGACCGAGGAGGAGAAGGCCGCGCGCCGGGAGGTTATCGAGAACAACAAGGCCATGGACTCGGCCCAGGTGGTACGCCGGGACTTCGTCAAAGCCCTGCTGTCCCGCAAGGCACTTCCCAAGAACGCCCACAGGTTCATCGCCCACACCATCGCCCACTCCAACTACATCCTGGGCAAGGCCTTGAACAAGACCGCCCTGACAGCGGAACTGCTGGGCACCGGCGATGGCTACGGCGAGTTCAAGGCCTACGTGGACAAGCCCTCCACCAAACCCGAAACGGTCACCCTCGCCACCATGATCACCGCCTACGAAGGGAACATCGACCGCACCAGCTGGCGGAACCGCCACAGCGATACTCGTTACTACCTCACCGAACTCATGGCATGGGGATACGAACCCAGCGACGTGGAGAAAATCATCCTCACCGACCCCGACACCCCCATCGGGGAAACCACCGAGGCCGACGAACCCGACGCGGCCTAACCCCCTTTGCCGGGCGGAACCCCCGCCCGGCAAAGCCCCGCCCACTCACCACGAACATGCGCAGGGAACCTGAAAATGCCGGGGCGGTCCGCCGCGCCGGGGGAACCAGGGCAGCCACTCACCAGCGGCGGACCGCCATCAACGCCACACACCTCGGCCATGCCGGGAGCCGCGCCACCAGGAACACCGTCGGTCCCGGAACGTTGCGGCAGGCATCGGCATGACAATGGATTCAGCCTGGCTGAACCCATGGATTTCCTTTTTCCGAGGGAAAACAGAATGAGCCGGCGCACCCGCGCCGGCTCATTCGCCTTCTACGACCCGGACAGTTGACCGGGGAACTGCACAGCTGCAGGATCCAGCTCGGGACGGACTCCTGGTGGAGTCCGTTATTCCTAGCCGTAGATATTCTTCTTAGAACTCCCGTGCGGCCGGGTGATCCGCGGCAAATGAGTCCTGCTCCAAGCTATGTGTAGGAGGCCCCGATGATTGAACGGTTCCGACCGAGGCTTTTGGCCATATACAAGGCGATGTCCGCGGCGGCGATGAGTTGCTCCAGATCCGCTGCATCTTCCTCGATGGGGATAATGCCGTAACTGACCGTGGGCATCGTGAAACCAGCCCCCGCGCCTGCGGCTTCAAAGCGGTCACTGATGTCCGCGGCGATCGCCTGTGCCTTCAGGGCACTGACCCCGGGCAGGAGCAGAACGAATTCCTCGCCTCCCATCCGTCCGGCGAGGTCCCCGGAGCGGACTGCTGCCCTGCACGCTCCGGCGAAGGCTTTCAAGGCTGTGTCCCCTGCCGCGTGCCCGTGGTTGTCGTTGATGGATTTGAAGTGGTCAAGGTCCGCCAGGACCAGGGCGCCGTGGTTGCCGTCCACTCGGAGCCTGTCGCCGGCCGCGTCAAGGAATCCGGCACGGTTGAGGAGCCCGGTGAGCCCGTCCTGGGCGGCGGCGGTCCTGAGGATTTTGGTCTGGTTTTCGCTGCTGAGCGCGAACATGCTGAACGATGCGACGGACAGGAAGGCCATGCCCATCAAGGTTGTCGGCGCCGAGCCGACATAGGTGTTGTACCAGGATCCTCGGGGTCCGTCGATGATGAATGCAAGGAGCCGGCAGAGGTAGAAGGAGGAGACGGCCGCGGCGGCGATCGCGGTGGACTTTCGGAGCCTTGAGACCTCCGAACCTCCTAATGCCAGTTCCCTGGCAGCGAGGCCGAGCATCAGGGACATCATGACCAGGAACACCAGGTCGCCGGCGAAGGGGTTGGTGGCCGGGCTGTCCATGGCGGCGGCCAGTGCCGAGAATGCCGGCCCTCCCGCCAGCATCCAGCCAGTAGCCGGGACTGCTCTCAGGGAGCGGGCGCTGGCCCAGATCGCGGCCGCCCCGCCCACCAGCAAAGCATTCCCCAGAGGGTTGGCCAGCCACCGGTAGGGGGTCTCCTCGAGCAGGAACGTTGCAGACCCGGCCAGGAACAGGGCCAACGAGACGCACCACCAGGCGCTGTAGGGGGACCGGGTGCTTCGGAAGTCCGCGAAGTAGAACAAGACGGCGAGGGTCAGCGCCACCACCGCGAACGCCACCCGGAGACTTTCAGTGTCAAGATTCATTGCCACGTACCCGGTCCGCCTAAATCTGGGTTCAGATGAGTGATCATCGCACACGCTTCGGTCGGATCCGGTGACAGCAACGCCCGCACCCGGGATGCAGAGTTCTCTTGGAATCCGTTTGATCCTCTGGCCGGGTCATGGATGGCTCAGCGGATCCGGAGGGACGCAACGGCGGGGACTCCCGCGGGGAAGTGCGGCAAGGCGCCGGCGGGGGTGTGGAAGAGCCAGAGCGAGAGGGCCCGGTAGGCCTCCCAGTCCTGTTCCGCTGCTTTCAGGGAGGCTGTCTGGGAGCCGTCCGGTCCGTCGGTCACCCGGATGATCTGTAGTGCCACCGGTTCCTGCCCGGGCAGTTCGAGCCGGACCGTGCCCGAGCCCGGCAGCACCCCCCGGGGGAACCGGACGGCGGCTCCGCCTACGGAGATGTCCAGCAGTTCCCCGGTGGAGCCGGCGATGCTGGCCGTGGCGCTGACGGCGATGCGGTGGGCGTTGCGCCGGGAGGTGGCGTATTCCGCGGCGCGGATCCGCCGTGTCCCCAGCAGAAGCACGACCGCGGCGAGCACCAGCCAGGAACCCGCGGCCACCGTTGATCCCGGGGTCGATGCCCAGGGCACCCAGCCCATGACCCCGGCGGCGGCGTAGAGAACGACCGCCGCCACGCCGATCATCATTGCGTTCAGGACACCGGGGGTCCTGCCCCTGCGCCGGAGTTCGGCGGCACCTTTTGGGGTGACTTCGAATTCCAGGACATTGCGGGAGAGCAGCCACCACAGGCACGCCAGCCCGACCGGGACGCGGAAGATCCGCAAGGCGAAGGCGGTCGGCCAGTGGATTTCCCGGCGCATCAGACGTCGGGAGCCCCACAGGCGGAGCGTAAACATCACAACGAACACGGCGGTGAAGACCACTGGTCCGGCGGTGGAGGTCTGAGCACCGGAACACATCACCACGACGGGAATGAGGAATGCGATGAGGGTGCCGATGCCTTCGAGCCACCACAGCGTGCCGTTGAGGTATTCGTGGTAGTTCCGCCAGGACATCCAGCTCTTGGCTGCCCACAGCCGTTCGTGGACCAGGATCTGCATGGCCCCCATGCCCCAGCGCCGGCGCTGGAGCAGGTACTGGTCAGGTGTCGCCGGTGCCAGGCCGACAGCCAGGGTCTGGTGGTGGTAGACGGTTCTCCAGCCGATGCGGATCAGTTTCAAGGTGGTGTGCATGTCCTCGGTGATCGTTTCCGTGGCCACACCCCCTACCTCCAGCAGTGCCTTGACCCGCAGCAGCGACGTTGAGCCGCACCAGAACGGCCCGGCGCCGGGGACATTGCGGGAGGGCATGAGGACATTGAAGAACATCCCCTGCTCGCCGGTGATGCCGTCGTCATCGAACGCCCCGCTGTTGTAGAAGGACTGGGGGCCCTGGACCAGTGCCACCTTCTCGTCGTTGAACCAGCCCAGGGTGGCGGTGAGGAAGGTCGGCAGGGGAACGTGGTCGCAGTCCAGCACGGCGATGATGTCGATGCCCTCGGCCCCGGCCGCTTTCTCCTCGGCCATCAACTGCAGGGCGTGGTTCATGTTGCCGGCCTTGGCGTGGTCATGGACCTCGCGTCTGACGTAGCGGGCGCCGAAGGCTTCGCACATCCGGGCGACCCATTCGCGGTCCCCGTCGTCCAGCACCCAGGTCTCGTGGGCCGGTTCCAGGGCGCAGGCCGCCGCGATCGTCGGGGACAGGACCTCGACGGGTTCGTTGTAGGTGGGGATCAGGACAGCCACCCTCATCCCATGAGGGGGCTCGGTGACCGGGGCCGGCGGGTGGCTGTCGATGTTCCACAACGCCAGAACCTTCAGGACCAGTCCCGGCAGCGGAAGTGCCTCGAAGGTGACCAGGATCCAGGCCATGACCAGGTTCGGCCCGCCTGCCGGCAGGGTGAACATCATCCGCCAGAGCAGATACAGGATCAGAACAGCCACGGACATGACCCCGCCCAGGTGGGCCATCCGGCGGGAAAACGGTTCTTCGGGCCCCGGTGAACCAAGCCGGGCCGCCCAGCCGGCAATACCGGCCCTGGCCAGGACTTTGGCATCGGTCAATGCTGCCCGGCGTCCGCGTGCTGCTCCAACCGGCGGGCGCTGTAGATCGACTGGCATGTGATCCCCCTCAGCTAGACCCGATGCCCGATTCGAGGGAAGCATACCAGCGCCCACGGCCAGCCGAGTGGTCAACCTAAGAAGCGTCATTTTCCCGGATCGCTTTCATCTGATGGACGCGGCCCCGACAAGTGGCCATGTCTCCAACAGGTCCCCGGAACCATCTTGACCCGTTCGCGGCTGCCGACGGGCCGGATTCCACCTAAGTGGGAAAGTACTTTGCAGGTCCTTGGCAAATCCCGCGCAAATCCTGCGTTTTACTTACCTGCGCCAGCCACAACTCACTCCGGAGGGTGCCGGGGGCGGTGGCGCGCCGAGTTCGGACATTTATCGGAAGCAGTTCATCGTGGAACAATTACGCTGCGATCTCTGGCTTCGCCTTGAGTTTCGTGGTGATCGCTCGACTCTGGCTCGCCCACACTCGTTGTTGCATGCAATACAACATTGAGACAGGGCGCAAGCCTTCCCTTGTGGTGTCTGACATCAATCTCTTATCGTCATTTCCGAGTCCCTTGAATTTCAGGGGATATCAAAGGGCGATGAAAACCTCATCCGGATTCAACTCGGGACGGACCCTCACCAGGCGCACCGGGTGCCGGAACGCACGCCCGGACCAGGCGACGTCGGCCGAAACCTCCACGACCAACGGCTCCACGAGAGTCAGGCGCACCGTGCCGCTTTCCTTGTTGAACCTGTCCACCATCCTCTCGCTGATTTCGTCCGGCCACGGATGGTCTCCCCGCGGCGGGTGCAGATACCGCGCCAGATCCTGGCCCGCCCGGGCCGACAAGGGAGTGGAGCGGCCGACAATCCGCAGCCTGCCGCGCATCGGTAGGCCCACGACCACCGTCTCCGGTCGGGCCATCGGTCCGATGACCGCAGCACACACCACATCAACGACGTTCCGGGCCTTGACCTTCAACCAGATCCTCCGGGGCTCATAGGCTTGTTGCCCGCCCTTGACCACGAGCCCTTCCACCCCCGTGGCCGTCATCTCCTTGAACCAGGTCTCCGCCACCGCGCGGTCCCTGGTCACCGGTGACAGATTCAACGGGGCCACCCAATGCCTGGCCAGCTCCTCCAGCAGCGCGCGCCGGTCCGTGAACGGCAGCCCGCGGGTATCGTGCCCGGCCACGGCCAGGACATCAAAGGCCACGAATGAGGCTGGCCGCTCGCGTACGAGCGCAGGCAGCGCCGCCCTGGCCGTCACCAGGCGCAGCTGAAGCGCATCGAAATCCAGCCGGCCCTCGGACCACATGACCAGCTCGCCATCGACAACGCAACCAGGTGGGATCTGCTCACCCGCGGCCGCCAAGACGTCCGGGAAGTACCTGCTCAAGTCCTTGTTTTGCCGCGAGAACAACGACACGCCATCCGCGCCGACCAGACAAACCGCGCGGAAGCCGTCCCATTTCATCTCATACACCGAGCCGCCGGGCAGCGCATTCTCGTGCGGGATCGACTCCACGGCTTTCGCCAGGGCGAGAGCCACAGGAGGACGCAGCGCAGCCGGCACACCCTCAAACATTGTGGGCACAGCGTAGTCCCAGCCCGGCACCGCCGGTAGCGGCGTTCCGCCGCAGGAAAAGCATGGCCGTGGACGAGGTGAATCGAAGGACAACTGTGTGGGGGCAGAACGTCACCGACGGTGCGGGCCGGCATTTACCGAAGGCTCTATTCCGAGGACCAGGCATGTTGCGGCTATTCGCCGGGAGCTGACGGGCCCACCAGCGCTGGGCTCACCAATTATCTTCTACAAAAACAGTCAAAAAGCCCGTGAAATAAGGACAAAAGGCCTTGTTTTTCATATGAAAAAAGATAGACTTGACGTAGAAAGTCAGCCAGACGAACGCAACTAGAACCGATACGAAACCCAGGACTGAAAATGACTTCAACCCCAGCCGAGTACACCGTCTACACCAAGCCGGCCTGCAGCCAGTGCGATGAGACGAAGGCCTACTTCGACCGCAAAGGCATCACCTACCAAGCGGTGGACATTACCGAAGTGCCTGCAGCGCTGGAATACATCACCCAGGAACTCGGCTACTCCCAGGCGCCCGTCATTGTGAACAACGCCGATGACGAAGACCACTGGGCCGGCCTGCGCCGGGACAAGCTGGTCCAGGCAGCCATGCACCACAAGGCGGCCTGATGAACACCCCGCAGGAGCGGTTCGCCCTCACGCCCCGCCGGTTCGACCCGGACCGGGACTGGTTCGGGCTCGAAGCCAACCCTTCCAGGACCATCAACGTCCCCCTCATCGACCCCTACCTGGTGGAACCGGACCCCGCGGCGCCCTGGTACGACACCGAGCAAGACAGCCCTGAAACCGAAGCCACCACGCTCAACCACACCCTAAGGAAGGTCCACATCATGGCCGGCGAAACAACCATTACAGTGATCGGAAATCTAACCAGTGACCCCGAGCTCCGTTTCACGCCCTCGGGATCTGCCGTGGCGAACTTCACCGTCGCCTCCACGCCGCGCACCTTCGACCGGCAGACCAACGAGTGGAAGGACGGGGAGACCCTGTTCCTCCGGGCCTCGGTCTGGCGTGAAGCGGCCGAGAACGTCGCAGAATCCCTCACCAAGGGCACGCGCGTCATCGTCTCCGGCCGCCTGAAGTCCCGGTCGTACGAGACCAAGGAAGGCGAGAAGCACACCGTTATTGAGCTCGAGGTCGAGGAGATCGGCCCCAGCCTCCGCTACGCCAACGCCAAAATCAACCACACCCAACGCGGTGCCGGACCCGGCGGTTCCGGGGGCAACGGTTTCGGCGGCCAGGGCGACACCACCCAGCCTGGCGGCACAGGCGGGTCCCTCCCGCAGGATGACCCGTGGGCCACGCAGTCCACCAGCAACGCCGGCGGCTGGGGCAACGGCCCCGACACCGAACCACCGTTCTAAACTTCAACATCAGTAGTGGGAGTAGTATCGTTACTACTCCTACTACTATCCATGATCAATAATCGAAGAGGTGCTTTGATGACGTCGAGTGTGAAGGACCGCGTCTATGCCGCGGCCGAGCAGATCAGTGCCGAGCGCCGGCCTACGGTGTCCACGGTCCGCGCGGCCGCCGGTGTGAGCAACGCCGATGCCACCCGGTACCTGAAGGAATGGACCGAGGAAAAACAGGCCGCCGGCGGGCAGGTCGCCGCCACCCCCGCGGCCCTGCTGGAACAGGCAGCCCGCCTCGCTGGAGCCTGCTGGGCCGAAGCATCCGCCCTGGCCGCTGAACGCCACGCCGCCGTGGAAGCCCTCTGGGCGCAGGAACGGAAAGACAAGGACCAGGAAATCGCCGAACTCGTCGCCGACCTCGACCAAGCTGCCGTCGACAAGGACGCTGCCGCGGCTGCTCACGCCGAGGAGATCACCCGGCTGGAGGCTCAGCGGGGCGCGCTGGAGCGCCAGCTTGCCGTGATCGGCAAGCAGTTGGAGGAGTCCCGGGAGGCCGAGCGGGCCGCTGCCAAGGAGGCCGCGGACGCGGCACGCAGATTGGCCACGGCCGAGGTCCGTGCCGCGACCCTTGAACAGGTCCATAACGCCCTGCTGCAGCGCGTGTCGCCGGAGGCAAAGGGCGCGGGGGAGTGAGCAAGGCCAAACCCGAGAGCTTCAGCCCGTATTTCGCGACCGCGGATGCCGGCCAGGTCCGGGCGGCCTTCGCGGCCGCCGGCCACCTCGAGGGATATGCGTCTATCTCGGAGCTGATCGAGGCCGCTACGCTCAAGGAAGTCCGCCGGATGCAACGTCGGCACAACAACGGCAAGCCCTGGGAACCGCTGCCGCCAGGAAGCGCCCGCACAGGGCGCCGCTCCAAAGAGGAAGAAGCCCACAGCCGGCAGTAAAGCGGGTAGGTATGGACTTGCCCGCCTGGGCTCACGATCACGGGTGTGGGGTGGCGTCGGGCATGGACGAATTAGGTCTAAAAGGAACTCATCCGAAGCTGATAAGCTTACTAATATAGGAGGTTCGGAGATGACGATTACCAGCCCCGACCACGCCATCGATCTGGCACGCCGCGCATTGGCCCGTGAGGACCTGGGCCGTCTGGACTATTTGCGTGCCTTGCGCGAAGCGGTGCAGCAAGGACTGCCGCAGCGCGACATCGCCCGTGCCCTGCACATCACCCAGTCCGCCATCAGCCAGGCGCTGACGAAGGCTGAATCCAGAGGCGTGCAGGCGATCCCGGAAGGGTTCAGCGGGGCCAGCCCCTACGAAATCGCGGAGCGCTACGCCGCCGGCGACATCGACCGCGGCGAGATGATCCGCCAGCTGTCCGCGTGGCCCTATGTGAAAGCCCCCGACAACACCGAACAGCTGGCCATGGAGTGGAAGGCGGTCCTTCCCCCCAACCCTCCCGGAACCTTCGAAGAAGTGGGGGAGGCCTTCGACAAAGGCCTGATCGACGGCGACGCCTACGACATCATCCTGGACGCGGCCGAAGACGCTCCGGACGTGCCGTGACTACTCTGTAGAGCGTGACTACTGACGATCAGGCCGCAACGCACCGCGCCCATCTGGAACGCCTGTGCGCTGATGGCGGACCGCTGACGGCCCACTCCCGGCACGCGACCACCGAGAATCCGGAATGGTTCAACGTCAAACGGCAGCAGCCACGGCAGGAACGACGCAGCCTGCACAACGAGATCCTTGCAGCCTTCGTCGCAGCGCACCCGGAAGTGCTCAGGAACCGCAAGGCCATCGTCCTTGCCGGCCCCCCGGGGGCGGGGAAGTCCACCGCGCAGGATGCGCTCATCGCCCAGACACGGACGGGCCCGGAGCACTGGTTGTCCATCAACCCCGATGACTTCAAAGACGAGCTGCTGGTGCAGGCCCTTGCCGACGGCAGCTATGACAGCTACCTGGTTCCGGATGAGGTGCGCGAGCTGGAAGCAGCCGGGGAGAAGTTCTACCCGCGCGAGTTGGCGGCCCTGGTCCACAATGAATCCTCCATCCTGGCCAAGAAAGCGATCCGGGACGCCCTTGACCGGGGGGACAACATCATCATCGACGGCACGCTCTCAGGGGAGAAGAACGCCCGTGCGCAGCTGGACGCTTTGCAGGCAGCCGGCTACGACGTAAAGGTCGCCGACGTCGAGACCACCCGGGCAGTCAGCGAGGCCCGCACCCTCGGACGTTGGGAACGCGGCTACCTTGAAGCCGAGAACGGCGAGGCCACCGGCCGTGACGCCGAGCTGGGAGGCCGTTGGGTGCCACCGTCCTTCCCGGCCTCGCTCTTCACCAGCGCCGATGCCCCAGAGTCCATCTGCGCGGCCAACGCCGCCGCCGTGGCAGCCGACTATGGATGCGTCAGCGAATACGTCGTGTACCGCGTAGTCGACAAGGATGCCAGCCCGAAGCTTGAGACCACGAAGGGGCGCACCAAGCCTGACGGGCCGCTCCTAGACGGAGAGACCCTGGCCGCCGTCCGAGCCGCTTCAACAACCCGTTCGCCGCAACATAGAGGCCGGCCCCAGGCCGGCGACGACTTCGGACGGTAGCGCTGAACGCCCATCCGAACGCGTCGAGGTAGATACCCGCAGGGGACCGGCCGGAGGACCTCCCGCGCTGACGGGTCCGCAGCGGACTGAGATGTGCACCTCCGGATTCCCGCAGTGCAGGTATTTTCCCGGGATGTGCGGGGCAGCGGCGGATAGTGAGTACTGGGTCGAACCCGGCGTCAGGGGCGTAGCCCAGCTGGAACCCGTACATGTCGATGACCTTGGCCAGTGGCAGTCGGCGAGCCGTAAACTCTCCACCGAAGTCGAGCGTTGTGTACTCGGCGCTGAGGCCGGCGATCTCGTCGTAGTGCCTGCCGTGGAACTCGCCCAGCAGGATGAGGGAACGGTCGCTGACCGTATTGAAGGCGGTCCTTTCTCCCCTTGTATCGGCCATCTTCCCGAAGCCCCGCCGGAAGTACGTGTCGAAAGAGGGAAGGCACCCCCAGACACCGAGCATCACTTTGCCCACGAGGGTCACGTGGGAGACGCCATCTGGCACAAGTGCCTTCCGCAGGGCCCAATATGCGCCGATGATCTCCGCACGGGCACGCGGATTAAGGTAGCTCTCGGCGTCAATCTCACACATGATCGGGTTGAGGTCCTCAATCACCTGGACCGCTTTGGCGTAGTGGTACATATTCGTTTCGGCGAACAGGTACGTCGATCCGCGCAGCATCCCCCAGCTGGCGAGGTAGTAACCAAGCTGGAGGCAGCTCCTCTCCACATCCTGCGTCGGCTCGGGGTGGTCCCGAAAGTAGTTGTAGCAGTAATCCCAGCTGCGCGAGCGACTGGTCTTGCTCGGCTGTTCCCCGCCGGACACATGGAGGAAGTCCCTGACAACGCCGGTGATGTTCCCTGGCTCGAGTGTGCGCATTGGATCAGCGTACGACACGCCCGCGACAGGGGTTGGTGCCCGTTAGCCGATCCCGATACGTGCGCGTCCCGCGCCGGAAAACAATCAACCACCCTGCGTCTCTGCTGGCCCGACAATCCAGTAATCGACGATCACGCGCACTCCGAAGGCCGTCCCTGCCATCAGTGAGCCGTGGATGGCCGGCCCCAGCGGTTCCAGTGCCGATGAGAGAGTTGCCTTGGCACCGGCTCGAATCTCCTCCTGGGTGGCTCGGTTGAGAGCAGCTTTGATAGAGGTGCCGTACTTGATCACGCCGTCGAGGTCCGGGGGTGAATCCATCGGGTGTGTGACCAGGACGAGTGCGAAGACCGGGGCCTGGTGTTCACCGAGGAGTGCGACGGCCTTCGCTATATCGGCTTTGACCTTGTCGCCGTACACACGGACGTTGGCGCGGTGCGGGGTGGCTACGTCGAACGAGTACAGGGCTTTGGCTTCAACCAGTGCAATCGCTTTTGCCGTCTGGTCGAGGAGTGCCAGATCGGTGCGCTTCCATTCGCGAGCGACCACCAAGTCGGGCAGCCGCGTAGACAGGCTCCAGGCAAGGCGATCGCGCAGCGGCAGTTCTACCTTCGAGGTCAACGCCAAGTAGGCAAGTTCCCCCGGGGCGAACGACGATGCTGCGGTCTCCAGGACTTGTGCCAGATACACAGCAGTGATCTCAACCATGACGTCATGGTTACATCAGCTTTCGCTCTTCCGGCAAACCCGATCATCCCTGACCTCACCGGCAACCACGGTCAACCGCCCGCGTGTCGCTTCCCGGAGTCATCTGCAAGATAACCGAAGTCCGCTTCACAATGTTGCTTCGTATCCCAAGCGCGTCCGATGAGGGATCCTTTACCGGGCACCCAAACCCACCTGCACATTCCGGCGCTGTCATCATCGCATGATCCAGTCCACGGGATAGCCGAGTTCCTCGAGAGTTAGGAGCAGCGGTTCCGGAGGGGACGCATAGACATAGATCTCATAGCTTTCCCCGCGGATGTGGATTCGTGTGGAAAATAGTCCGCGTGTTGTGAACACCTCGAATACCCGCTCCCTGCGGAAGTGCCATGGGCCGAAAATGAGTCCAAGACCGAACCGAAACCTAAAATGGAGCTCCTCTGAGGTCGCGCTGAGTTCTACGAGCGGTATCGTGGCTCGGATTGTCCGGTACTCGATGCCGACATTAATTCGATAAGGCTCCATCGGCCTTCGGCTCCCCGGTCGGCTAGGCGTGTTCGCCAAAAGTACTGCCTCGTGCTCCTGCCCGCCACCTCCTGCCGAGTGTTGTGACCTCTTGCCCAGAGCCACCAGGATCATCCAGAGAGCCAACGCGGCAGCGCCGACGAGTATGAGGGCGCCGCTCACCTCGGCCATGGCAGACGCCGGCTCGTGGCGTCTCCACGCGAACCAGGAGACGCCCATGAAGCCAAGCCAATAAATTAGGAACGAAAAACCCAAGAGCGGCATGGCTGGTGCGGCTTCACTCAATCCCTTGAGGTCGTTACGCCTGAAGAGACTCAGAATCTTCCCGTAGTCGGGGGCGGGACCGGTCAGGGAGTTCACCGCGAAGATGAGACCGAGGATGACTGAAGCCCCGAGCCCGAAAGCCAGCAGCCCGAGGCGCCCTGACGGCGGAGCCATCGCGGATAGGACCGCGGAGGCGCTGCTGGATAGCACATCTGTGATGATCACACCCAGGATGGTCAGATTAGCCGCGGCGCAGACGCCGACGGCGACCCGCCCGATCACCGGAGTTGCCCCGACCTCTGACTCTGTGTCCCCCATGGCTGAAAGTGTAGGCCTCTGCACCGGTAGAGGATCGGCTAACGGGCGGAGTCTCCTACTGCTCCACTCAAGGTCAGGATCTCGTCGACAACGTGCGCGAGCGGAGCGGTGGCGTCGATGGCGATGCCACCGCGCGGAATGTCCGCCTTCGTGCGATGCAACCGGAGTATGAGGTCCCGTTCCGCTTGCCGGCCCTGTCCTCCCCACTCGTCGTCCTGCCGGTCGCCGAGCCGGCGAGTCAAGGTTTCGGTGTCGACCTCGAGCACGAAGACGCCATTGAAGAGGGCGATAAACTCGGTGAAGTTTCGTGATCCCCCACAGAAGAACGTCACCGCCTCGCGCTGATCTGCGACGAGCGCCTTCACTTTGTCGACCCGCCAAAGGTGGTGATCGTGAACGGCAAGACCAGTGACGTACTCCATCGGTGCCCCGGTCTCCGGATCACCCTGGTACGCGAGTTCGCGATCGCCGTGAACGGCGTGGTAACCGCGCCTTGCCAACTCCTCGCACACAGAGGTCTTCCCGGTTCCGGAACCTCCTTCAATGAGGAAGTTTCTCTTGCCCATAGTGAATGGTAGTCAGACACTGCACCACGCGAGCGTTCGGGGATCCTCAACCGGTGGCATATCTCGACTATCAGGAACAGATCTTAAGAAAGCCCGTGGCACCGGGCCGAGCACGGAAGGTGACGATGTGGCCATTGTCATCCCGAAATACAGCCTCTGAGCCGGCCACCGTCACGGTGCCGGCCTGATAAGGGTTCCCCCATCCTGGAGGGGGATTGCCCTGGCCGTCGTTCAAAGGTGTTTCGGCAGTGAAGAACGTGTCGTCTACCCGCAATTCCTCAATCCCGCAGTGCGTGTAAAGCATCATTGGCATGCCGGAGGCAGTATGGGGCGGCGTTTCCGGGGAAGCTTCGGCCATCGGCGTGGCAGGACCTGCGCACGCACACAGAACGGCCAGTAGCGTAACGGCTAATGATGAGAGTCTGATTTTTCCGGCCATTCGACCGCACCCCAATTCCCGATCAGGCTCAAAGAGTATGCCCTGGGAGAGAGCGCCACAATATTAGGGCTGGTCACGGTTTCCTTACGGCGTCGGGGATGGGTCCTCTTTTGGCATATGCGTTGGGGGTGACGGATTCCGGCCCCTGACCTTGCCCGTAAGCCGGTCGATCTTCGGGCGCCCCAGCACCCTAAAGACTGTCGGTGCGGAGGCTGGAGCTTCCATGACCGTATACCCTGCTCCATTAAGTGCCCGGTGGAGGTGCCCCAACTGCAACACCCCGGTCTCTCACAACCCATGTGTTTCGAGACATAGACGTTTCGAGACACCAAGTCCCGATTTCGGGTCGCGTAGGAGGGGTGGTCAACACAGCATCCGCCCCAGTCGGCCGGGCCCTCGTGTACGCCTTGCGGATCCACTGCAAAACTCCCGAACCGGCGGTGGCAGCCGCTCCCCAATGGATGACCATGACGTCAGCGATCCATGCCCGCCCCGGATGCACGTGCTCCACCTTGGCGCGCGACGGTTCATGGGCCATCTGCGTCGCGTCGATCCGCCCACTGTTTCGGTACGCCACCAACTGCACAGAAGCCCATTTCAGATGCCATACTTAGCGTCAATATACCGCCCTAACCCGAGCGCCCCATCAACCACACATTCGTCTTGATTTGAGTGCTAGAGGAACAGCTGACGGGTCTAATTCTCGAAGAACTCGCTTATCGCTGCTATTGATGACGTCCGTTCTCCTGCTGCGAGCAGCTGCAGAACTGCCCAAAGCAAGGAGCCTTCATCTTTGAAAGTATGCCCTGACAAGAACCCCGAGGACACTCATACTCGCGCCGCCGGCCAAAAGACCCAGCGTTTGGTATCGACTCGGTATTGGAGGGATGCCATCATCTAGCTATGGCGGTCTCTGGTGGCAAACTTCGGGAATTAGTGCGCATACACACCGTATTGTCGTTGGCGATAGTGGCGCTTACTCATCTGATGCTCCTCGATGATGATGATGATGATGATGATGATGCTCCAGGGATAGAACGCAGTTTCGGCAGGCGACCGAACAAGCCGCCGCGGACTGCGCCCTTATATGAGCAGGAGTACTTCAGCACCATCGCCCAGATGCGGGATGCGTACAGCAAGAGCGGGCATACCCGGCTTCTACGCTTCCGAGCTTTTGCCATCTCAGCACTCGCCCTTTCATCTGCTGTACCAGTAGTCGTTGCAGCGGGATCTCCTGGGTGGATCGTTGCCGCTATAAGCGCCGGAGCGGCTATCACCCAAGGCTCCCAACTAGTGCTGCGAGACCACGCATTAGGAGTAAATTCGCATGCAATGGCAGCCGCGTTGAGTCGCGCCCTGCGCATCTACACGGTTGAGGCCAGCGTGGAGACGGGATCCAAGTCAAGGCAGGCCTTTAATACCTTGGTGGCCCGCGTCGAAGGGCTACAAGAGGATGAGGGTGCGAACTTGATTCAAATTATGAGAGAAAGCCACACAACCGTTTCACCACACCAAGGATCCGAATCCGTACCTTCACAAACAAAGAAACCACCGGTGCGAAGTACCCCTAAGCCGATCCTACGCACGCCAAAGCAGCGAGCGGCCGACACAACCGCGTTTGGCTCTCCCAACTATGGCCGCACATCGTGGGAGCCAGATTCCGCAGCTGGCTCCTACACGACTGGGCATGACGACGACGACCATTAAATACCAGGCTCGTGATAGGCCAGCAGCATCACACGCGCGCATCCGCGTCTCGTAACTCTAGGGTTGCAAGACTGGCGATCGAGACACTCCAAAGCCTTTGACACTTCAAGGAATGGAGTGTCTTGTTACTATGTCCCGTAAGTGAGGGATGTCGTTGTGATACCCAACCACCGTTGCAGGACACTTTGGAGGCCGGAATGGGCAAGCTGATCGGATACGCCCGAGTATCGACCCGGTCCCAGGACGCCGACCGGCAGATCTTCGACCTGCTCGCGGCCGGAGTACGCCGGGATGACCTGTATATCGACCATGGGGTCAGCGGAGCCAGAGCGTTGAGGCCTGCATTCAATACCGCACTTGATGCCCTGCACGAGGGTGACACCCTGGTAATCACCACGCTGGACCGGCTGGGGCGTTCCACCGCCAACATGCTGGAGCTGGCCGCGGTGCTGCGAGAGCGGAGGATCGGTCTTCGCGTGCTAAACCTCGGAGGCGGGGACGTGGACACCAGCACCCCGGTGGGCGGGATGGTCTTCACCGTAATGGCAGCCCTGGCGCAGATGGAACTGGAGATCAAGCGGGAACGGATCACCGATTCGGTGTCCAAGCGCCGGGCTGCGGGCAGGGATCTGGGTGGGCGCCGGGAACGATTCACCGACAGCCAGATCGAAAACGCCCGCCGTCTGATCGACGCCGGCCAGCCAGCTACCCACGTTGCCCGTGACCTCGGCATGTCCCGTGCAACTTTGTACCGGCGCATGGACGAATTAGACGCCCGGCAATGGGTCACCTCCCAAAGGACCTACGTGGAAGCGACTTGATGACGCGCGATCCGGCCGCCCATAACCTAGTGGCGCACTCCATCGATCCCGAACTACGGAGACGCCAGAACGGTGCCCGCGTCCGTGGCAGGTTGGTGCACGCGACTTCGCACGAAATTATGGTGTGGCGACGTATAGGCGTCAGCGTTTGGTCAGCGATCTGTAGAAACGCCAGTCGCCATTGCCGTTGGTGTCGTACTGAAAACATCTACGCATGGCGTCGATGGCGTTTAGAACACCGAGTAGGGCCGCTGGAGAGAAAGATGACGCTCCAGAAGTGCCGTAGTGGCTCACCCAGTTGGCAACGATTGAAGGCGCGTGGTGGGTTCGGAGATCGGCGATCTGCTCGGGTGTGAGGATGATTTGGTTAGCGGCTTCGTGAATTTTCACCGCGTAGACAATGGCGTCAATACAACTACTCACCATCTTCTGATGGTCATTTACGGCAAGGTCCAATGGTACGGGCACCTGCACCTTCTTGATGATCTGCTGAAGAACGAATTCCAGGTACTGGCGAATAAGACCTGATCCCTCCTGGAGCTGGCCGGCGAGCAGGAAGCGCTCTGCTTCGGACCTCAGCCGGTCAGGGTTTTGCCCGTGGGTAGTTACGGGGGTCAAGGGCGGCCATCCCTGAAGTTTTTGATGGTTCCATCCTGGCTCTGCATCGAGTCGATCAAAATATTTTTCGAGCGCAACATCGTGGCTAAACATGATGAACTGAAGGCCGTCGGGGCGCGCCGGATACTGGAACCTTGTCCGAATCTGCTCCATGAGATGGTACTGGTGGCCCGAGTCGAAGCTAGAGGTCGCATCATCTAGCACAATGAAGCGGGGAGTCTTAGTGTGGCTAGCCGCTGCCGACAAGAAGACTGAGATTGCCAGTGCGTTCCTATAGCTCTCCGAAAGCAATGCGCGAGCAGAAACATTCTGTTTTCCGTGGAATCTAGCCAGTTCGACGGTCATGTGTTCGTCTGTTCCTGGGCGTGTCAGTTCAGGAACGATGTCACCTGCTGACATGACCTCCGCGAACATCTGCTGATACTCGGCTCGCAGACGTAGCAGGGTCCTGTTTGAGAGTTCGGACTCTGCTGAGGAAAAGATCGAATGCGCCTGACCGATGAATGCTTTCCAGCGTTCATACCGCGAAAGGGTCGCTGTAGCGAGATCAAGTTCCTTGGTCGCTGCAAAATAGTCATCCAATGCCCGCTGTGCAGAATGGGCAGCGGAAATCTGAGCAGTCAGTGAAACCAACGAGGGAGGGATCTTCTGTTCCAGATCGGCTATGGATCTGTTTACTTCACTCGTTTTGGAAACGAGCCGAGTCTCCAAAACGGACAATCGATCCTGAGCTTCTTTCAGAATTTCTTGGGTTAGAGTTCCAGCTATGGCAGCAGCACGGAAGGGTGCTGCTTGTTTCTGATCCCCCTCAACGCCAAGGAGGGGCAATCCCTCAAGCAGCGCTAATCGCTTCAGGAAGATGCTTCCGAGGACCTTCTCCCGAAGGGCCTCGGTTCCTTCAGCCACTGTTCTGAAGCTAGCGAGAGATGCTTCCACGGTCTGATCTATTGGATCTTCGAGGGAGCTATTACATAGAGGGCAGACGTGTGTATCCCACGTAGCTTCAGTCCGCAGGAAGTAATCAGCGGCGGCGTTCAGCCGGTGCATGTGCTCGCCCTGAGTGGTGCTGATGAGGGCCTCGTGCGCCTCCAACGCGGTAAATAGGGCTTGGCAGTCCTGCTCTACTGAGCCTTGTGATTCGACGTCGGCCAAGAGGGCGCGCTGGTCGATCAGCGTTTCCAAGTGCTTACGCTCAGGGCCTCCTTCTGCTTTCAAGACTTCTTCTCGCAACAGCGTGAAATCGACTTCGGCTAGCTCCTTGCAAGCCAGCGTTTGACGCAGAAGTGGAACCCCTCGAAGTGAGTTGACGATATCGGCGCCCCATTCCTGCGCTTTCGAAACGTCGGTTATCTCTCTTCCCGTGACTTCGGTGTAGGACCGGCTGAACCTATCAAGCGAACTTTGTACGCCTTGCTGATGCTGGCGTTTGCGTGCCTCCAACTCAGGGACGGCGAAGTCGTTGCGGAACGTCTGCGTGTTCTCCACCGTCTTTAGCATTCGTCTGAAGTTTGCATAGTCCGAAAGTCCAAGAAGCGATGAGAACGAGCGACCCCGGTTCAAGGCGGTATCTTCAATGAATCGGGTGAAAGTCGAGTAGTCGAGAAGAGTAAAGTCCTGACTCAGTGACTTCAGTAGCCCCTCGGGGTCAGGATGATTCGTGGGACTAGTCACCTTCCGCTGGCCGAGGGCAGTTCGTTTGACCTCCACTTCAACGTTTGGTGTGCCATCGTCGGAGGACAGAGTGAGCTTGATGGTAGCCTCACCGGCAGAGTGGAATAAGTTCGCCAGGTAGCCGTCTGAGTTCTCGTTTGCCTGCATGTTCGCGAGCCTTGGAACGCTGCCCTGGATGGCATACTGCAGGGCCTCGTACACGGAACTCTTGCCCGTTCCGTTCTGAGCGAAAACTGAGTTCACTGAGTCAGGCGCAAATTTAAGAACTAGCGGAGCTCCCTCATTCCTGATCCCACGAAAGCCTTCCACGGACAACTGCGAGAGGAAGAACCTTGTAGTGGAGGCTGGAACCGTAGATGGGAGGACTCCGGGGGTTCCCGACGCCATCTCCTCGACCTCCTCGGGAGCCGGAGTTTCAGGTCTATTCAAGGCGTCTTTTATCAAGCCATTGAATATTGGCCTTATGGTCTTCCGGTTCTCCTCCGAAGCAGCAGCTTCAAGGAGAGCTAGATTCGCCTTGAATATTTTCGCCATCGAAGCGTCACTTGATTCGAGGTGCTTCAGATATGGTGCGAGATCAGACGACAGCCCAGCTCCATTGAAGATTACGTCTGTCACGATGTTCCTCGTTCCCCCTGATGCTGGCGTGGCCGCACCGATCTTTTAACAATCCGTCTGACGATACTACGGCCTGTTGGCCCGTCGATAGATGGCTCGCCAGTGTCCTAAGGAAAGGGTTTCTCGGTGTCCATCAAAGAGAGCAAATACTGGGCCGGAGCAAGCGGCTCCCGATCCCATTCTCGCTGCACCTTATAAGGAGGCTGCGCACATCCGCCGGTTGGTTTGGGTGATGTTCCCATGCGTGGTGACCTGGCGGTTGTGTGCAGGCGGTCAGTTGGTTCCTGTCGTCCATCATGTGTGCAGGAAAAGCCCGGAGGAATAGCTTTTGCTGTGCACATGTGGGCGAGAGGCTACCCGTGGTGCGCCGTGCCTTCGCGCTACTCCGATGCCTCCGGGGTCGGAGTGCTTCGACGCGCTGCGCGCTTGCGTACGCGCACCTTCTTCTCCGGCTCGCTGAGGCCGGCCGAGCGCAGCTCGTCGGCCGTCCAGCCCGCCGTGAGTGCCGCCTGGTAACGGCGTGCGTCTTCGTCTTCGGCTGCGCTCAGGGCGTCTCTTGCGTCGGCCACTTTTTGCCTCGACTTGACCAGCTCACGCACGGATTCCATCCGGTTGCTAAGCCGCTGCTGCAGCTCGTTTTCAATCTTCTCTGCATCAATGTGGGTAGCCATGGCACTCAGTCTAAAGGAGGAGCCTTTTAAGCCCAAGGGCTTCCGAAGATCCCCATCAACGTCGTAACGGTACATTTACCGTCACGACGTTTAATTTTTCACACTTTCTCATCAGACGGAGCAAGCTATACACTTATGTGCCATAAGTGGACTTGATCCTCGACTTCGTGCCGAGGATGCGTCACACTTGACGTGTGATCCCGGAGGTTCCGGGGCGCTGCGCTGGGCATGGGAAAGGCGGTACGGCATGGCGGAGGAACAGGGTTCCAGCCGTCGTTTCGGCCGCCGCCGTCGTGCCAACATCGACGGGCCGACCCAGTACGTGCGCGTCTCCATGTCGGAACAGGAGCGCGCGCGTCTGTTCATGTTGGAAGAGCGGACCGGTCGCAGTGCTTCGGAGATCCTTGTCAGCGGTGCGCTGTACTCGGAGAGCTCTGAGTCGCTTGCGGAGCGGCGCGCTCTGGCTTCGGAGCTGATGGCGGTTCGCCGTTACCTTGCCGCGCTGTCCAACAACGTGAACCAGCTTGCGAGGCATGCGAATGCAACCGACTTGTTCCCGGAGGAAGCGCGGGTTTCGCTGAACCGTGTTCGTGCCATTGCCGAGCGGGTCAACGAGACCATTGATGGGTTGTCCGGCTGATGATTCCGAACATCACCAAGGGCGATCGTATGGCCGGTCTGCTGGTGTACCTGGCCGGGCCTGGACGGTCCAACGAGCACACCGACCCGCACCTGGTGACCGGCTCAGCGCCGATCATGGCGTGGCACAACGACGACCAGCTGAACCGCGACGCCGCCCTGTCGATTGCGCACCAGCTCGACCAATCGAAGAACGTTCTCGGGGTGGACGTCAAGGGCGGACACGTATGGCATTGCTCCCTAAGCTTGCGCGCGGAGGAAGGCGACCTTACCGACGAGAAGTGGGCCGAGATCGCCAATGAGTTTATGGACGAAATGGGGTTCACTGAAGCCAGCGGAAAGGCCCCCGTGTCATGGGTAGCGATCCGTCACGGACACAGTACAGCCGGCAATGACCACATCCACATTGCGGCTTCCATGGTGCGCGAGGACGGCACCAAATGGAGCAGCCACCTGGACTACAAGCGTGCCCAGGACGCGGCCCGGGCGCTTGAGAAGAAGCACGGCTTGGAAGAGCTGTCCCCCGTCTACGCAATGCGTGGACTGCGCCCTGGTGAGCGCGAAGCGGCCGAGCGCCGAGGCATGGACGAACCGGAACGACGTTCACTCGCCCGCAAGGTCCGCGCGTGCGCCGCTGCCGCCCAGGACGAAGCCGAGTTTGTACGTCGCTTCCGTCGCACAGGTGCCATGATCAAACCGCGTTACGCCGCCGGCCGTGATGACGTCGTGGTGGGCTACTCTGTTGCCGAACGCCCGCTCAAGGGAAGCCGGCCCGTGTGGTTCGGCGGCGGGCACCTGGCCAAGGACTTGACCCTGCCTCGACTACGCGGAGCGTGGGCCGACAGTCCCGAGCTGGCAGGGGCAGCCGTAGCCGAGTGGGGAGCAGCCGCACGTGGCCGGCGGCCCGTCAACATCGGCCGTGAGGCGCACGAACCAGATCCGCAGATGTGGGAGCAATACAGCAATGAGGTTGCTCGGCTGCGCGAAACCTTGCGCGCCGTCCCGATGGACGACCACGCGACCTGGGCGCACGTCGCCAGGGAGGCATCAGGCGCGTTCGCAGCCTGGTCAACTGCCACGGAAACGACGCCAGGGCCGTTGGCAGCCGCAGCCGACGAGTTGTCCAAGACGGCGCAGCTGCGCCGCTACCCGGCCCGGCCGGTCCGCAGCGTCGGGCCGTCTGCCCGGGGCGCGTCCCTTGTCCTCATGGCGGCCACCATGGGAGGCACCGGAACGGCAGCCCAAGCGATCATGCTTCGCCAGCTGCTGAACGTTGCCAAGGCCGTCCACGACATGCACAAAGCGTCAAACGACCTGCGCAGGGCACGCCAGATCAGTGACCTGGTGAAGTACCAGCTGAGCCAGGTGGCCGCCGCGCTGCCGAGCGCTCCCGCGTCAGTCCCGGCTGTAGACAGCGAAGCGGCCGAAGCCCTGCGCACGAGCACGGCCGGCCAGACTCCGGGACGCTCCGTCGGCTCGGTGCTGCCGCCGAAGTACGGGCAGGCACGGACCCACGCAACCACCCGAGGCGAGACCACTCGCCCGGACATTGAGAGATAACACCAGGAGGGGGAACCATGAGTGAATCTGACGGCATCGAAGAGGCTATCGAGGGCATGTCACGCGTCGGGCTGACTGTCGCCGGCAGGCTCGGTGAGCAGGTGGCCAGGGCACGCGAACAGGCCCTACGCCGCGCACAGGCGGCCGAGGAACAGCAGGCCCGGGAGCTGCAGGCCCGGTTCGACGCAGAGAGGGCGGCGGCCCGCGCACAACTCGTCCCGGTGATGGACAACCGGTGGTGGGACACGGCCAGCGGCCGCGACGTCGAGAGGGCGCACGAGGCGGCCACGGCGTGGAAGGACCACGACCCGGCGGCGCTCAACGCGGCCGAGGAGATCCGTGACCAGGTCCAACGCCGCTACGGCCTGGACCTGGGCAACCTGGGTGCCGACGATGCGTCAGTGGCTGCTGCCCTGACGAAAGCCGACCGGGACCGCGAGCAGGCAGAGCAGGAGCGTCGCGCCGGCCGTGAAGAGAACGCCCAAGCTGCGCAGCTGCTGGCTGAGGCCGACCGGGAAGACCAGGACCGCGAACAGGACGTGACCGAAGAGAACCAGCGTCCCGAGGCGTTGCGGGAAGAGGCCGGCATCAAGTACGACTCCGCCGAGCGTCGACACGAGCTGGCCTCCAGTCTGGAAGGCGTTGCCGACCGCGAGGCCGTACAAGCACGCCTTAGCGCCGACCAAGACCAGGGCACCCCGCCCGGCGCGGCCGTGGCAAAGTCTCCAGGGCGCAGTCCGAAGGCACGCAAAACGCGCGGAACAAACGGCCAGACGAAACTCCTGCAGAAGGGCATGAACCGGTAGGTCTCCGAGAACAGCGAAGGGCCCGGCGCTGAATTTCACCCCTTGGTGCACACGAAAACCCGCAAAGTTCGGTGCCCAAGTAATCGAGACTCGTACCAGAGAATTACACGCAACATCTAGTGGGGAATTAGTCTGTACGACATGGGGCACACCAAAGCAGCATCGCAGTGACGGCGGCAATCAACAATCCGATTCTCAACTCGCCGTACGAGCAGCCCGATCGGCACTACGTCGTCGGACCCCAGGGTCCAACCGGGGAGGTCCGGGATGGAAGGCGCCCCAGCGAGTCTTTCATCCCAATTGCCGCAACAAACAAGGGCAAGCGGGCAAAAGATGGATCCGTCCAGGAGGGATTTGACTTCGATCTCACCCGTGAGCGCCGCGAGAAGAACAACCTCATCAACGACATCCGCCGCGACGTTGAGAAGTGGCGCCGAGACGGCCAATACGCCGGCGTCACCCCGATCTCCCGCAAACTGCTCCAGCACTGGGCGGACTCGAGTCGCGAGAACCGCGTGATCTTCGCTCAGAGGGAGGCTGCCGAGACGGCCATCTTCCTCACCGAAGTCGCTGGAAGGACCCACGGCTATGCCGACTGGCGCAAGCGGCTCGAGCCAGAGAACGAAGCGCACAACAAGGGCTTGCCGCGGGCCGCCCTCAAGATGGCCACTGGCTCGGGTAAGACCGTAGTCATGGCTATGCTCATCGCCTGGCAGACACTCAACAAGCAGTACGCCCCTCGAGATACGCGCTTCACCAATCGCTTCCTCATCATCGCGCCCGGGATCACCATCCGCGACCGTCTGAGGGTCCTCCTACCCGAGGACTCCGAGAACTACTACGACCTTCGCGATCTACTGCCGACCGACCTCAAGGGCGGCCTAGACAGCGCCCGCATCGCCATCACGAACTACCACTCTTTCCTGCTCAAGGACGCGAAGGAGATCAAGGGCGTCGCGAAAAACACTCGTCTGCTGCTCAAGGGCGATCGCAAGGAAGACCCGTTCAAGGAGACCCAGCAGGCGATGGTCAGCCGGGTACTGCGGGACCTCGGTGCCGACAAACAGCAGATCATGGTGCTCAACGACGAGGCACACCACTGCTATCTGTCACGGCCGATTCAAGCCGGGGAAAGGCTGGACAAAGAGCAGAAAGAGGAGAACGACCAGGCGGGAGTCTGGTTTTCCGGACTCCAGGCGATCACCAAACATGTCGGCATCAAGCAGATCTGGGATCTATCGGCGACCCCTTTCTATCTCTCCGGAAGCGGCTACAACGAGGGCTACATCTTTCCCTGGACCGTGAGCGATTTCTCGCTAATGGACGCTATCGAGGCTGGCATCGTTAAGGTGCCCCGCACCCCGGTCGACGACGACGCCGATGAGGAACTCGTCACGTACCTGCGGTTGTGGGACTACGTAGGTCAGCAGCTGCCGAAGCGCTCGGCGAAGGACACTGTAAATAATTGGCTCCCGCCCAAGGAGCTCGAGGGCGCCCTGCGTAGCCTTTACCGCAGTTACGAGAAAGCGTACGGGCACTGGGAGAAGGTCCTTAAGCCGCACGGCGAGACCCCACCGGTGTTCATCGTCGTCTGCCCCAACACCGTGGTCAGCAAGCTCGTCTACGACTGGATCGCTGGAGAAGCGATTGTCGAGGACGACGAGGTCACGGTCATCGCCCATAAGGCCGGCAACCTTCAGCTGTTCAGCAACGTCATCGATGGCCGGCCTGTCGCCCGCCCGTCAACCATTTTGATCGATTCCGCACAGCTTGAATCCGGCGAGGCGCTCAAGGACGACTTCAAGAAGGCCGCCGGGCTCGAGATCGCCAAGTTCAAGGCCGAGTACCGCCAGCGCAACCCAGGTGCGGACGTCGAGAAACTCACGGACGAAGACCTCCTTCGAGAGGTCATGAACACCGTCGGGAAGAAGGGCAAGCTTGGTGCCGACGTTCGCTGCGTCGTCAGCGTGTCGATGCTCACAGAGGGCTGGGACGCCAACACAGTCACCCACATCCTCGGAGTCCGGGCATTTGGCAGCCAGCTGCTGTGCGAGCAGGTTGTTGGCCGCGGTCTCCGAAGACGAAACTACGCCACCAACGACGAGGGGTATTTCGAGCCGGAGTACGCGAACGTCTACGGCATCCCGTTCCAATTCATCTCCAGCGACAAGCCCGTCGTCGACCCGACTCCGCCCAAGCCCTCGATCGAGGTCCGCGCAATGGAAGGTCGAGAGCATATGCGCATCACCTTCCCGAAGCTCGACGGTTACCGGGTCGAGCTCCCCGACCATGACATCTGGCTCAACCTCGAAAACGCGCCGGTCTTCGAGATCGGCCCGAACACGGTCCCCACCTGGGTTGAAATGGGTGGCGTTGTCGGCAAACGAGAGCTCGAGGAGGGCGACCCGACCAAATATCGGCCTCAGCAGGTTGCGTTCGCACTTGCGAAGCGGATACTCGATGAGCAGTTCACAACTGCCGGCGACAAGCGACCATGGCTCTTCCCGAAGCTGGTCAAAATATGCCAGGACTGGATCGAACAGCGCGTCGTACTCAAAGGTGGCTACAGCCTCGGATACCTCATGACCATCACAGAGGCGCGAGTGCTTGCTGCCGAGCAGGTCTGGAATGCGATCACTCGCCATGTGGGCAACCGCCGCGAGCGGCTGCGCCCGATGATCAACCGCTTCGACCCGGGCGGTTCAACGGGCGGCGTCGAATTCATCACTCGCAAGCGGGTGGTCACCACTGAGAAGTCTGAGGTCTCACACGTCACCCTCGACGGCAAAGACGGCAACACCTGGGAGCAGCTACTGGCTAGCGAGCTCGAGCTGAACAAGAATGTGCACGCCTACGCGAAGAACGACCACCTAGGCTTCACCATCCCATACGTCCACAAGGGCCGCAGCCACTCCTACATTCCAGACTTCCTCGTACGCCTGAGCAAGCACGACGAATCCGATATCGAACGGACCCTGATCATCGAGGTCTCTGGCAGCCAGAAGAGCCCCGGACCGACGCAGCAGAAGGCGACGACGGCCCGTGACTCGTGGTGTGCCGCGGTCAACAACCACGGCGGATTTGGGCGCTGGGGCTACATCGAAATGACCGACCCCAACAGCTTCAAGGTCCGCATCGTTGACGCGATCCGAGCCTTATACGAGGATTCTCCGATCATCGGCGACCCCGATCTTCTTGACTTCACCGAGACTGGCAGCGATAGGAGCGCCCGTGGCGCGTAACACCCACAATGTACCGACCCCGGTCGACTCGATCACCCATGACGAGAAGCGGACGAACATACCGACCGCAGACGCGATCGACTTCCTCGACAGCCCCGTCCTGGAGGAGGCCCGTCAGGTCCGCTACGCCCGCGACGAGTCACTTGACCCTCAGCTTGTCTGGCGTGGCAAGTACCCGCCGGCCGACGACCTCGACTGTTACGACGACGACCTTGTCGCCGACGCACCGCCGATCTACATCCAGGAGAAGATCGACCCGCGGGTCCTGATCGAAAACCTTCGCCGCACCGCGTCGCGTCCGGAGGATGAGCCCGAACTCACACTCTTTGACGCCTTCGATGGGCTCGACGACCTCCAGCAGATCGAGTTCTACCAGCACGACGCCAACTGGTCGAACCGGATGATTCTGGGCGATAGCCTCCAGGTGATGGCCTCCCTCGCTGAGCGGGAGAAGCTCCGCGGCAAGGTCCAGATGGTCTATATCGACCCGCCCTACGGCATCAAGTTCGGCTCGAACTGGCAGGTCTCTGCGCGAAATCGTGACGTCAAAGACGGCAAGATGAACAGTGCCGCAAGAGAGGTCGAGCAGATCAAGGCCTTCCGCGATACCTGGGAGTTGGGCATCCACTCCTACCTGTCGTATCTGCGCGACCGCCTGCTTGCTTCGCGCGATCTGCTCACTGAGTCCGGCTCATGCTTTGTCCAGATCGGTGAGGACAACGTGCACTTGGTTCGGAGTCTGATGGACGAGGTGTTCGGATCTAGCAACTTCATGTCTCAGATCTCGTTTGCCTCGACCAGCGGCTTCGCGCAGGCCACTGGGCTCGGCAACGCCGGCGACTACCTGCTCTGGTATGCGAACAATCGAGATGTGGTCAAGACGAGAAGGCTCTGGTTCCACGCTCCCGATCGCCAGGGCTACACCTGGCTTAGGTTCTCAGATGGTTCATACAGGGGAATGACCGCCAAGGAGAGGAGCGGACTCGAACCAATTCCGACGGATGCAAGGATCTACAAGCCAGGCGACATCACCTCGCAGGGAGCCGCTAGCAAGCCCCAGCCTTTTGAGTTCGAAGGGAAGGTTTATCACCCGAGTCGGAACGCTCACTGGAAGGCCAACTACCCCGATGGCATGTCCCGTTTGGCTGCTGCGGGACGCATCCATGTTGCGAAGAACTCCATTCAGTACGTGCGCTATGCCGAGGATTTTGGATGGCAATCCTTCACTAATCAGTGGACCGATACCGCGACAGGGAGCTTCACGGACGACAAGCTCTACGTAGTTCAGACCGGTTACAAAGTGATCGAACGCTGCATCCATCTGACAACGGATCCGGGCGACGTTGTTCTCGACCCGACCTGCGGTTCTGGGACCACGGCGGCGATGGCGGAGCAATGGGGTCGTCGCTGGATCACCGTCGACACATCCCGAGTCGCGCTGGCGCTGGCGCGACAGCGGGTGATGGGGGCCCGTTACCCATGGTATTTACTGGCAGACTCGGCTGCGGGCGCCGCGAAGGAACAGGAACTTTCAGCGCATCCGATTCCGCGGCAGTCTTACTCCGGCGACGTTCGCGCTGGTTTCGTCTATGAACGTGTCCAGCGGATTACGCTCGGCTCCATCGCAAACAACCCCGACATCGTGGAGGGCATGTCGGCTGGGGCGATCGATGCGGCGATCAAGCGCCACGCGGACTTCGAACTCCTTTATGACAGGCCATTCGAGGACACGAAGAAGGTTCGGGTGGCGGGGCCGTTCACGGTCGAGTCGCTAAGTCCGCACCGTGCGCTCTCTTTCAAGGACTGGGGGGAGCCCACCTCCGAGACCGAGGCTGCCAAGGATGCCGACTCTCCGAACTTCGAGCAGTCGATACTGGAGAACCTCGCCAAGGCTGGAATCCAGAATGGCACGAAGGCGGAACGGATCAAGTTCGCGGCGTTCGAGACCTATGCCGGCTCCTACATTCAGGCCATCGGCGAGCAGATCCCGAGCGGCGATCACGCAAAGCCGCCGCGCGTCGGCATCGCCGTGGGCCCGCAATACGGCACCGTGAGTGCGACATACGTGAAGAGCGCGGCCAAGGAAGCGATCCAGGCCGACGATGTTGATCTGCTCTGTATCCTCGGGTTCGCATTCGACCCCAACGTCACAAACGTCACCGAGACGGATGGAGTGACGGTCGAGGCTACCGATGAGGGATTTGCCCAGGTGGAGGGGGCTCGTCAGCTCGGCAAACTGCCGGTGTTGATGGTTCGGATGAACGCTGACTTGCTTATGGGCGAGGAGCTCAAGAAGACCGGGGCTGGCAACCTCTTCACAGTTTTCGGCGAACCTGACATCGACATCAAAGAGACCGAAGACGGCTACATGGTCGACTTGAAGGGCGTCGACATCTACGATCCCACGACCGGCGAGATCCGCAGCAACGACACCAGCAAGATCGCGCTGTGGATGATCGATACCGACTACAACGGCGAGTCGTTCTTCGTCCGACACTGCTACTTCACCGGCGGGAACGACCCCTACAAGCGGCTCAAGACCGCCCTGAAGGCCGACATCGACGAGGACGCCTGGGAGTCGATGTACCAAACGGTCTCACGGCCATTCCCTGCACCGGCGGACGGCAACAAGATCGCTGTCAAGGTCGTCAACGACTACGGCGACGAAGTCATGAAGGTCTTCGACCTTGGGTAATGCGCTGGATTCCGAGCCCGTGAGGATCGCATCGAGGTTGGGGCCCATGCCGCGCTCAGACACCAAGTTCATGAGACGCGTGCGCTCACACCAAGCCTGGTACCGCCTGCTGGTTCTCGAGTTGGAGCAGTTCGGATTCCTCGCAGGATCAGGAGCACAGTGTGGTTCGGTGTTAGCTGACGCAGACGCGGATCGCGGGTTGAACTTCATCAGCGCGTCCGCCCTCATGTCGTATGAGGAGCGCCGAACCTCTGGGTGGGGCGTCGACCCGATCCGCTGCACCAAGTATTTGACGTCGAGCCAGACCCTGACGTTCAACATGATCTCGGACGCCGTGCAGCAGCCCGAACGCGCGGCTCTGCTGTTCGGACAGCTCCTAGGCAGGTCGGACTTGGTCAGGCTTGAGTCTGCAGACTTCGAGTTCACGGGCTTTCAGACGCCGTACTGGCTCGGCGACCGTACGTTCGTCGACATGCTTCTCCGCTTCCGGCGGCAGGATGGCGGGCTCCAAGTGGTTGCAGTCGAAACGAAACTGGCCGATCGGTTCTCAACACGTCGAACCGACGCGATGGGCGGTCTCACCTATCAGCGTTTAAGTGATGGCTTGAGAATCTGGCGCGACTTGGCAGCCAGCCTCGAGAGCAATCTGACTCGACAATTGACTCGCTGTCACGCCTTGGCGCAGTCAGTTCAGTTGCTGGACGGGGGTGCCGCCGACGAGCCAGCATCCTTGCTGGTGCTGCTGCATCCCAACGACATAAACGGAAGGTCGCAGGCCGAGACGTATTTTGCCGGGCTCGTTGAGGGCGAAGGAGCGGTGGTGACTTGGGATGCGTACCTATCGGTCGCCGAAGCAACGGGCGCGTTGCCTTGCAGCCTCACAGACGCTTTGGGCGTGCGCTACGTCGATCTTTCCCTCAGTGAGGATGCGTGGGTCGCCGTCGAGCGTCGCGGCCGACGGGGAGACGTTCTGGCGGTGACAGCATGACTACTTATACTCGCGCCCAAATTGAAGCGATTGCCTGCCTCAACGACCCCCTGCAGATTATCGCGTGCGCCGGGTCGGGGAAGACTCAGGTGATCTCGCAGCGTGTCGCCGCGATCCTCAAGCAGCCGGGCGTCCACCCGCGTAACGTCGTCGCGTTCACTTTCACTGAGAAGGCCGCTGCCGAGCTTAAGGAGCGCATCTACAGTGTTCTCGAGACCGAGGGTGTCAGCACCCAGGGAATTGCCGAGATGTACATCGGGACGATGCACGGCTACACCTTGGACCTGTTGCAGCGGCTCGTGCCGGAGACGTTCAAGTTCTCCGCACTCACCGACATCACCGGCCGCCTCTTCATTGACCGGAACAGCCGACGGTCTGGGCTGACCGAGTGCCCGACATCTTCTGCGGGCACGCCCAGGCTGAGGCGCTTCCTGCATTCCAAGCTCTACATGCAGGTGACCAGCATCCTTCGCGAAGACACCGTGGACGAGGAGCTGGTGCCGGACGGCGTGCTCAAGGCGCACTGGGACTACATGGGTCTGCTATACGAGCACCGGTACTTCGACTTCACAGAGATGATCAACCTGGCGGTACAGCTCCTTGAAGGCGACCCCGCCGAGGACGCCGAGGCTGCGCTCGTACAGCGGCACATTCGTGACGACATCCGCTACGTCGTCGTTGACGAGTATCAGGACGTCAACCCGCTACAAGAGCGTCTCATCCGCGGGCTTGTCCAATTCAGCGCTAACCTCTGCGTGGTCGGCGACGACGACCAGACCATTTACCAATGGCGAGGCAGCGAGGTCAACAACATCGTGACCTTCGAGGATCGTTACCCCGGCGTCCGTCAGGTCACGTTGGATGACAACTTCCGATCCAGCAAGGGCATCGTCGAGGTCGGTCGCTCGATTGCCGAGCTGATTCCACCCGGGGCTCGGCTACCTAAAGCGATGGCGGCGTCTGGACACCAGACGTTTGAGCGTGGCGACCTGCTTGCCTTGGACTTCGTCGACCCTGACGCGGAAGCGGCATGGATCTGTGACCGCATTCAGGCTATGCGCGGCGTCGCATTCACAGATGACCCCACCGGCATACGCCGGGGGCTGTCATGGTCCGACTTTGCCGTGCTCTTTCGGTCGGTCGCGCGCGATGCGGGACCACTCGTCGACGAGATGAGACGCCGGGACATTCCCTACGTGATCAAGGGGTTGAACCGCCTCTTCGACAGCCCAGAGATTCAGGCGATCGTCGGCATCTTCCGCTACATCGTCGCAGAGATCGACGGATTAATGCTGCACACACTGTTTGACGACGCCTCTCTCGTGCCGGACGGCGGCAACTGGGCAGCAGCTATGGAAGTGCTGGACAAGGGGCGAGACTTTGACCGCGGCGAGAGATGGGGAGTTTACAATATCCAGCGCCTCTACCTCGAGTTCCTTGAGGCACTGACGCTCCGTGAAGATACGATTCCCGGGGACCCTGCCCGTGCCGAACTCGTCTTCTATCAGCTCGGGAAATTCAGTCAGGCGATCTCGGACTTCGAGGCGATTTACTTCAACACTGACCCTCCCCAGAAGTACAGAGCATTCACAGATTGGCTCGCGTTTCAGGCGCCCGACTACTACGCTGACGCTGATGCTGACGTCGGCTACGCCGCACCTGACGCAGTAGTGATTTCTACGGTCCACCAGGCCAAGGGCATGCAGTGGCCGGCCGTCTTCGTCCCGTGCCTTCGTAACAACCGGTTCCCTGCGAAACGGCAAGGGGGCCTTGGGCTTTTCCACGTCATCCCTGACAGTGCCATCGCTAGTCCCGATCGATACCGGGGGACGATTGAAGACGAAACTCGACTGTTCTATGTGGCTGTGACGCGCGCCCAGAAATACCTCTTCGCGTCTTACTCACCCGTACCGGGCAATCGTCTGTACGGCCGGCGATCAGCGTTTTTCGACCACTGTGCCCGTCAGGCTTGGTTCCTGACCCGGGACCCCGGAGCGCCCGCTTCGTCGCTCGCACCCCATGCGAAACGAGAAGTCCCGAACGTCACTCTTTCCTTCTCCGAGCTCAAGTACCTCTTTGAGTGCCCCTACCAGTTCAAGCTCCGCTTCCTCTACGGCTTCAACCCGCCATTGCACGAGGCGCTCGGCTACGGGAAGGGCCTGCACGACGCACTCGCGGAGGCACACAAACGCGCTCTGGACGGTGAGGTGCTGCCAGCCGCAGCGGCCGAGGAACTTGTTGACCGCCACTTGCATGCGCCGTACGCATACCCCGAATTGAAGAGCGCCTTGCGCTCTGCCGCTATCAAGGCAGTTGGCCGCTACCTGGACGACCACGCAGCCGACCTCGAACGCACTGTGCACAGTGAGAAGCAGATCCAGGTTCACGTAGCGCCTGGGGTCACAGTCGATGGCCGCATCGACCTGGTGCGCCGGCTGGACACCGACGAGCTGGCCATCGTCGACTTCAAGTCCACCGCGCGTGCACAAGACGAGGATGTGACTCGAGACCAACTCCACGTATATGCGGTCGGTTATCAGGAACTCACTGGTGAACGCGCAGACCTCATCGAGGTTCTCAACCTCGATGAGGACGGCAAGACAATTCGTGAGAAGGTGGAGGATCCTTTGCTAACGGCCGTACGCGGAAGGATCAAGGACGCTGGCGCCTCATTGCGAAATAATGACCTTCCCCGACTGCCTGTGTGGAGCGAGCAGTGCGGGAAATGCGACCTTGCTGAACTATGCCGCGAGATTCCGGAGAGTGCCAAAACCGCGCGCAGGGCCGGTACAGAGGCTAGTTGAACCGGCGCCCACCCTCAGAACAGCCCTTCCGGGCGGTTGCTCGCACCGTAGCGGCGCGAGCTTGGAGCGGTGGCCGTCGTCCGGGCTGCATCCCTTGAACGATCTGTCCGCCGGAGTGTAGGACGGACATGTGATGGTTCTGCGTCGTTGCACGTCTCGCCTACGCCAGGGACGAGTACGACCTTCGAACACCGCGATCGACCTACATGAGCTGGCTGGTAATGAGGTGGCCAAGTTCGGGAACTCCGAAGAAAACAAATAGGCCTTCGCCTGCTAGCCCTATCCCCTCTGGAAAAAGTCAGTTGGAATCGTCTCCAACGTCTATGTCTGGAAGTCTCAGGTCCAGGGCACATAACTCGTCGAGTAGACCTAGCACTTCCCCCAGCGTTCTGGGACGTCGAGCGGTGAGGATATCCGCAGAGCACCTGAGTACCAGCTCGCTGACATCCGTCGCAGTGCAGTCGGTGCACCTGCCGATAACAGGCTTTTCGCAATTCACGCACCGGGCCATGACAACCTCCTCTGGGGGCTGGCCAACTTCGTCGAGGGCTGGCACCTTCCAGACTACGACTTGACAATCGAGTAATTCAAGCATTGCGGTATTGCGCGTATTGCGATACTTTTTCTGGAGTACTAAATCTGCATCTCCTCTCGTCGCGCAGGCCGGGAACTGCGCACGATATGGCGGTTTACGTTGAGTGAGACGAGATGTAGGCGATAGTTGCGTTGCAGTTCCCATAGAGAATCGTGGAAGAAGAAGGTGGTTAGAAATGGCCAAGGAAGAAACTGAGAAAACCGATGGCACCGCCGAGGAATCCGCAGAAGATCTAGTGATGACTTCGTTTAGGATCACCAAGAATCAAGCGCGCGCGCTGGAGCTTGTCTCGGAGTTGACTGGTCGCACCAAGGCAGCCATTGTGCGGGACTCTCTGAATGCAACGTTCAAGGAGCTAACCAGGCCAGAGGCTGTAGACATAATGGCGAATGCACATCGTGAACGGCTTGAGCGGCAGCAAGAAGAACTGCGCAGGACTGTCATGACTTAGTAGTTGGGTTCAGCTAACAACTAGGTGCAGAAGCCCTGGAGCGCTTGGCGGTAGCCAAGTCTTCCAGGGCTTTTTTGTGCCTAAGAGATGAATCGTGGATCTTCGCGAAGTTCGGACATCAGTCAAGCGATAGTTGATTGTGCAAGGTTCGCGTATTGCGCGAATACGCGAAAGCTGCCATTATCGATGTACGGAAGGTCCGTGTTGTATCTAGAACAAAATGAGGACAAGATGTTCACCCTTCACCCCAAACGAGCTGGAGTTGCTGTTTCAGATGTGCGGCGACCGCATCATCGGCGGTCGTTCCAGCGACGCCTGTCGGCAATCTTGGTGGCTTTAGCCATCATGATCGGTGCGACCCTGGGTGCTGCTGCACCATCCCAAGCAGCAACCACCTACTGCGGCAACGGAGCTTGCACCCTGTATTTGAACTGGAACGAGACCAACTCTCTCGCTAATTGGAGGCCGCCCCAGCTGAACATTCCGGACCCACGGCTTTACGCCGCTTACGTAGCCCTCGCTGCAGCACACGTGTTCATCGCCAAGGGCTGGGTTTGGCGCGGCGACTGCGTTGGCTTCACGATCAACATCCGGCCATGGGCTACGCAGGGCATGTTTGGATGGCGATGCCGGTAGAGATGGGTAAGGCCTCGACAGAACTGAGGGACCGGCAAATATTGCCGGTCCCTCAGTTCTGTCGAGGCCTCTACTCGCGTTGTTGATGGGGGACGCGTCAGAACAGCCCAACCGGTGGTTCGTCACACGGCAGCGGCCCGAGCTTGGAGCGATGGCCGTCGTCGGGGCTGCAGCCCTTGAACGGGCCGTCTGTCGAGAGCAGGACGGACATGTGGTGGTCTGCGTGGTCGCGCCACCAGACGCTCATGCCGGTGGTTCCGTCGAGGCGCAGGAACTCCCAGGCGCGCCAGAGCGCTTCCAGACGGCTGATTGCCTCGGCGTGCTTCCACCATTGCGGGCACCAGGTCACACCGCCGCCGACGTTGGTCTGTCGGCGGTAGGTGGTGGCCAGTTTCTCGTTGACGAACTCGGCGACGTTCGGGTAGAACAGCTCGGGCGCGTTCTCGTCGTCTTTTGTCGGCTCCATGGCGTCGGCTCCGGTGGCGTCCAGTTCGTCGTCCCACTCCCCCAGGCCTTCAGTCATCGGAGGCTCCTGCAGCGGTCCACCGGCTGCCGGCGGCGGCTGGCGGCCGGTTGGCCGGGTCATGGGAGGCGATGGAGGCCCGGACTGCGTCGGCGTGGGGACCGCTCATCCAGGGCACCGTCTCCAACAACGCCGCGGGGGCACCGGAGGCGAACATGATTGCGCGGCCGCGAGGGAAGGCGGCGAGGTCCGAGACGTCGAGGGTGCGTTCCTTGCGGTCGTCGTCGTGGCTGTAGGAGGTGCCCTGTTTGGAGCGGCTTTTGGTCATGTTGGAGTAGCGGTATTCCCCCACCAGCTGCGCGAGTTCGTTGAGGAACTCGGCTTCGGCCACGCCGCCGCCGTAGACCTTGATGTTGGCCGCGGACCAGAGCTTGCGCATCCCGTCACGGCCCCAGACCTCCACGCCCTGGGACCAGGACTGGAGGATGGTCATCAGGACGATGCCCCGGGAACCGTAATGGCTGTAGAGGTTCGGTAGCTCGCGCCAGCGGCAGACGTTGGCCGCTTCGTCCAGGATGCCGATCATGGGCGTGGCCAGCCGGCCGCCGGGTGAATGAACGGCGAGTTCTTCGGCGGCTTCGACCGTGGCCACGGTCAGTGCCGTGACCAGCGGGCCGGCAGTGCCCTTGCCCTCCTTCGAGAGGCTGTACAGCGTCCCCACGGACCGGACGAACGCGGCCGGATCGAACTGTGGCCGCTCGTCCTTCGCGCCCTGGGGAGTTACCCACCGGGCCACCTGGCGGTTCGTGAGGCAGGACGCCATTTGCAGGGCAGTGCCGTAGACGCCGCCGCGTTGCTTCTCGGGAGCGTTGATGATGCCGCCCACTGCGTTGGAGGTCTGGATGAAGCCGTGGACCTTGAGAATGTCCACTGCCTCGTCGTCCGCCGGCCGGGTCAGCCAGGTGTGGACCTGCGTGATCGGCCGCCCGTCGAGGGCGGCCGCGAGCAGGAGACCGGCAAGGAGATCCTGCCCGGCAGGATCGAAGTAGGCATCCGTCTTGGCGTCGGGGCCACGTGAGCCGGCGGCGAAGTGGTCAGCCAGGCGTGCGGCCCGCGCTTCGTCCGTGACGTAGGACAGGGGGTTCCACCACCAGGTGGGTTCCTCGAGCGCGACCGCCTGCGGATCGAAGACCCACACCGGCCCATCGGCGGCGCGGACGTCGCGCGTGCCGTCGACGATGTCCCGCTTGTTCGAGGTCACCAGGGCAGCGCCCGGGGCGGCGAGGATCGCCGGGATTGCCCGGGACGTCGTCTTGCCGGTTCGTGGCCCCCAGATGTCGATGTGCATGTCTTCCCAGGAGCCGTAGACCATCTGCCCGCCCAGGACCGTCTTGCCGACCGGGACACCGGGTGAGCCTTTCACGCCCAGGCGCTCGGCCGTCGCCGTCGCCCCGCGCAGGCTCAGCGCCCGCAGATCCCGGCCCTTGGCCATGTGCTGGGCGGCGACGTCCACACGGGAGCGCTTGGAGCGGCGGTGCAGCACGGCGCGCACCACCAGGACGGCGAGGCCCACGATCACGACGCCGAAGCCGATCAGTACCCAGGTGGCGGCCGCCGGCCAGGTGACCTTGTGCGTGAACAGGCCGATCACCAGCTCGAACGGGTTGGCCGGCAGCTGCTGTCCGTCGCCGGCGATCATCGACCCCAGATGAACGGCCCCGGTCACGGAGCCGACCCCCATCACCACGGCGGCGATGAAGATCCAGAGCAGGATCGTCTCGCCGTCGAGCCGGGATCGCTTGCCGCTGTTTGGTGCACCCATCAGCTTTCCCCTTCGTCGTGCCAGCGCTTGTTCGTGTCGTGCAGGGATTCCTCTACGCTCGTCAGTTTGAGCGCGACCGGGACACCCGGGCGGCCGCCGACCTTGAAGAGGAACTTGCCCAGGCCCGGGCGGACGCGCTTGCGGGATCCGCCGACGTCGGTCCACGATCCTGGATCAGCCCAGGAGATGAGACGGGCCTGTTCGGCGCGCGAGAGCGTGACGGCCTTGTTCAGCTTCTCCATCTCGCCGCTGGGCAGCGCCCCGCAGACGACCATCCCGGAGCGCTCCACGAAGCCGCGGGCCTTCATCCGCTCGGACTCTGTGGGCAGGGCCTCCAGGTCACTCATGGTGTGTGTGATCATGGCCTGTCCAACGCCCTCGGTGCGGTTGAGGCGCGTGAGCGAGTCAACGCGGTCCACCATGCCTTCCCCGGAGCGCAGCGCCCGCCACAGTTCGTCCATGACGACGAAGTAGTTGCGGCGTGGCTCCAGGCCGGCGTCGGCGAGAGTGTGGGCGACCTGGACGGTGGCGAACCCAGTGGACCAGCAGGCCAGCAGTGAGGCGGCCTGAATGTCCCGCTGCGTGTCGGAGATCCCCGAGAGGTCGAAGACGACCGGCTTGGTGAGGTCCATGGGCTGATCGGTGGGCTTGGAGAACATGTCTGAGAAGCGGCCCGAACCGTCGAGCGAGTAGAGCGACTGGCGCAGCTGGTCCGTGGCGTCCAGGTAGCGGCTCATGTCTCCGCGGTCCAGGGCAATCGCCCGCAGCTCGTCGGGCGCGTCCTTGATGACCTCGATCAGATCCCCGATCAGGGGCACCCGGTCCAGGCGCTCGTCCAGGATGTGCAGGGCCCGGTCGATCAGCGATTCCTCGTGCGCGCTGGGCTTGGCGTTGCGCACAATGGTGATCAGCGCCGTGATCATATTCAGGCGCCGGTTGTGCGAGTCCGCCATGAGCTGTTCGGCCAGCTTCTCCGCCTTCGTCGCTGTGGCGAGCAGCTGCGAGGCGGCCTCCTGGTCCACATTCTGATTGGTACCGGTCCGGTTCGCTTTGGCCCGGTGTTCTTCGGCCGAGGCGAGCAGCCGGACAGCCGCGCCCGTGGCTTCGCCCGGGTCCAGGACGTTCAGGTGGCCACGGCCCGGTCCTAGGCTGATGACCTGTCCTCCCAGGGCCTGGATGAGGTCAACGTAGTCGGGCTTCAAATCTCCCAGGATCAACGGGTTGATCCCCCGTCCGGCGAGGCCCAGGACGATGTGCCGGACGAGGGTGGACTTGCCGTAGTGCGGCAGCCCGAGGACGAACATCGAGGGGTTGTTGATCATGCCGTGCATGAACCAGCTGATCGGATCTCCCCCGAAGGGCGCACCAGTGTCTGTGTGAACGCCGATCGGCACGCCCACTATGGGGGTGCCGGACCCGCCCACGAAGGGCCACAGGCCGCAGACTTGGACGGAGGTTCCGCGCCACTCGTCGGCGGCCGTGACATAGACGGCTTCTCCCTGGCCGCGCCCGCGCCAGCCCCGAAGGCCTGGCCGGCGGACGACGGCGGCCGGCAACGTAGGGGTGCTTGCGGGGGTGCGCTTGTGCTTGATCAAGTTGGCGAACATCACATGGCCTCACGGATCTCTTCAGGCACCTTCAAGTGCTTGGGCAGGACCAACCCGAGGGGCAGGGAGGCGGCAAAAGCCGAATCCTGGGAGCCGTAGGCGCGCCGCAGCAGCAGGCGGGCGGACGGGCCGAGGTTGCCCTCTACGACGGCTACAGCGTCATCGAGGGCGCGGGAGGAAAGCACGGTGGCCGTGACGACCATGCCGAAGTTGACCAAGCCGGCCCCTTTGGCTTCTTCCGCTGCCGTGGCCTGGGCTGCGCGGGCGTCCACGAGGGCGCGCGCTGTGGGCCGGTTGGTCGAGGATGCCCGGGTGAGGGCGTTGGTCTGGTCTGATTCCACAATGGAAGCTGCGCGGCCCGATTCGATGGGCCGGTACAGCAGGGTAACGCGTTTGCGGTCGATCTCCCCGTGTGGGGCCACGAGGCGTGCGAGCACTGAGGCGAGGACGTGGCCGCGGGGTGCTCCGGTCATCGTCCAGGACACCGAGTGCCCGGAATCGTGGCGGTAGGTGTCCCAGGCGGCTTGATGCGCTGACGGACCGACGTCGCCCCAGCTCAGCTCGACAGGGGTGCCCTGGTAGTGGGCTTCGTCGATGAGGCGTGCGGCGGCGGGGTCGTAGGCGACGCGCACGACTTCGCACAGCTCCTGGGCGTTCAGCGGCGCACAGGCGCCGGCGCCGGTGGATTCCAGGCGTTCTGTCAGCCCGGGGAGGCGGGAGGCCAGATCGCGGGCGATCTCTTCGGCGGTGCGGCGCTTGCCGCCTGCCCTGGCGGCGGCGCTGAACGTCAGTGCGACCCAGGCGCGGATCGTTGCCGACCCCTGCGGGTACGTCTGAAGGGCCTCCCGCAGCATTGCCTTGGCAATGGCCGGGGCATCCTCGTGGATGTTCGACTCGACTTCCCTGCGCAGACGCGACCCGGAGTCCGGCGCGGTCTCGACCGTGACGGATGCTGCCACCACGGCCGGCTCATTGCCCAAGGACGCCAGCCAGCCGCCCCAGTTCGCCACCCAGGCATCGACCTGCTCGGGATCAACCAGAGACGCGCCGTCAGGCTGCGTGCCGAAAACGACCGTGTAGTGAGCTGTGGACGGAAGATGGATCAGCGCGAACGGCCGGCCATAGGAGTCCGCGAACTCGTAGAGTTTCGAACCGGCCGAGATCCCGGGCAGCTGGTACTCACCCCAAGGGGTCAGCCCCAGCGGGCCGGAACGGTAGATGTTCGCGCGTTTGCGCCGCGCCGAGCGGAAAGCCAGCCGCGCGAAGACCCGTTCGCCCAAGGACTTGTTGTGCTTGTCCGTCACCGAGACGACGGCCAGCGCCAACCCGAGAATGAGCAGAGCGACCAGGCCGGCGATCCAACCGCCAACGAAAAAACAGACCACCGTGACGATCAGGCCAATAAACAGGCCCGCCGTCGCAAGACCGCCCAGAGTGCCGATGCCCGCCTTGCGCGGCCGCCGCCAGTTGCCGTAGGTCGGTTCCCGATACGTGTTCTCGATAGCAGCCATGTCAGGCACCCCCCGTTGATTCTTCGCTCATGTTCCTGGCGGCCCCGGCTGCCGCCTGCCCGGCCTCAACGCCCTTCTGCGCAGCAAGGACGCCGACGCCCACCGGACCGGCAGCCGCCGCTGCCCCGCCTGCAGCCGCGCCGCCGCCAGCTGCGGCTCCGCCGCCTCCGGCCGTGGCCGCTGCTCCGGTTCCTGCTTGTGCACCTGTCGCGGCAGGCGCAGTTGCTGCGGATCCCTGGCCGGCCGTCTTACCGGACGTACCGGACGTTCCGGCGCTGCCCGGGCTCCCGGTCCCCGAAGGCCCCTGAGATCCAGGCGAATGATTCGATGTGCTGCCCGGCGTCGTGCTGGCGGATCCTCCGCCGCCCCTGCCGGCGCTGCCCATGCTGACAGCGCCTGAAGCCAGGCCGCCGACAGTACCCGCAGCCAGTCCTCCGCCACCGGCGGCGACCGCCCCGACCATGGGCGTCACGAACCGCATGAGTGCCGGCATCGCGAACAAGGCAATGACCATCAACGCCAGCCCAGTCACCGTCGTCAGCAGTGCAGAACCGAAGTCCTTGCCGTCGCCACCGTTACCGAAGATCTTCGTGCCCGTGAGCCGGAAGGCCGTCGCGTAGATAATGGCGGCAGCCGGCTTGTAAAGGATGAACGCGATCAGCCAGGCCGTGCACTTCTGGAACCAGCCCTTGCCCGCCTCAGTGTTCGTGAACGCGGCGGCCGTGGGGAAGATCCCCGTCAGCACCACCAGCAGGCCGCCGCGGACGATCATGAGCACGATCTGGACAATGGAAGCGAGAATCGCAATCAGCCCCAAAAGGATGATCATGATCGCCCCGACCGGGCTGGTGGCCGAGAGCTGAAGCATGGCCGTGATGTTGTCGTTAAACGATGTCCCGTTCGTGGAGTTGTTGATGATCCACGCAGAAAACTGATCAGCAGCAACAGTCAGGAGTCCGACTGCGGCAACGCCGGCCCCGGAAACAACGACGAGGGTCGCCAACGACCGTCCCAGATCCCGTAGCGGCGCGCCCCTGCGCTCGATAATCATCTTGGCCGCGCCCACAAGCACGGACAGCACAGCAAGAGCGGCCGTCCAGAAGTAGAGACTGTTCTGCAGAAACAGCACCGGATCACTCGCAGTACTCCCGCCAGGAGCAGTCGTCAGGTTCGGAGTGCCCACATTCACCCAGAACGTTCCGAGCGTCTTGACGACGTTTCCCACGGCATCGGCAATGGCGTTAGCCATCTCCTTGACGGCATCGCTTGCCCGGTCGCTTACAAAGTCCCCGGCTTGGCACCCGAAATTCCACCAGTCACAGGGCTTGCCGTTCTGATCGATGGGTTGCAAATCAGACACCCGCCCACGGAATGAACCCGTTCAGGTCAGCCAGCTGCTTTCCCTCGGGCTGACCTGAGGCAGGAGGCACTGCCTTCCAGTCGCCCCCGGTCCACTGAAGAACTACAGGCAACGAGCCGAAGGTTCCGTTTGAGACCTTGAAGCCGTATTCGATCACGGCGCGATCACCGCTGTAGTCCGTGAGCTTGAACCCGGCAAGCTGGAACGACGGGCTGCCAGAGCTGCTTGCTGAGGTAGACGACTTCAGCATCTTGTCGCGCTCCGGGCCGTCAACAGTCAGGTACTGGAGTACCAGGTCGTTCCGGCCCGAGCTGGCGAGAATCACCACGTTCGCCCCGGCATACAAGGCTCCGGTCGGAGAGTGTGCGAAGCAGGAGCGGAGACCATTTGCCTGCGTCTTTCCGGGCCCGTATTGCTGGGGTGACGTAGGGGTGGCGATCTTTCCGACGAGCTCCCACTTGGTGTCGGCCGGAGCGGTGGCCGGTTTGGACTGGTCGCCGGCCGGCAGGCCGCACACGCTGGCAGCCTCCGTGGCCGAGGGCTGCGTGCTGCTGGTGCTCGCTGCGGCAGTGCTTGGTTCGGGCGCCGTGGTTCCGTTGCCTTTTGGCACGAGGGCGAGGATGATGCCAAGCGCGACGATGATCGCCACGACAACGGCCGAGATGATGAACTTAGGTTTGGTCAGCGGATTCTGGTCTTCGTTCACGGTCGGTTCTGTCATGGCTCGCCCCTCCTTAGACCAAGGCACCGACGATGCCGCCAGCGGAGGCCGCGAGAATGCAGCCGCCCAGGACCCAGGCAAGGCGACCGGCATGCTCGCCGCCCTCACCGCGACGGTTGTTGATCATCATCGTTCCAGCGGTGATCAGGATGCCTGCGACGGCCAGACCGAAGACGATCCAGGCGACCCACTTGAGGATTGTGAGAAGACCTTGGGAGCCGGGAGGCGCTGTGCCGGTTCCCGGGTTCGGGATCTCGGTAATGACGAAGCTGGACCATTCCATGGCCTTGGAGAACAGCATTGGTTTTCCTCTTTCTAGTTGGTCGGGAGTGAGGCTGTGGTGGATGCTGCGATACGCACCTGGTCAAGCACGGCGCGGGCTTCCTTTGGAAGTTCCTCGGGTGGCACGTCGTGGCCAAAGCGCCACGACTCAATCCAGGGGATGTGCCACAGGAGGGGCACTCCCCCGCCGACGACTTGCGCGAATTCGCGGATCTCCCTCGGGAGCCGACCAGGAGCGTCAGCCAGGACTACTAGGCCGGCGATGCGAATTCCTGGAACCGTGCCCGAGGCCCATTCCGTGGCGGCCAGCTGCGCGGCGCGCAGGCCCGACACGTTGGACCGGGCAACGAGGACGACAGTGGATCCAGAGGCGGTAAGCGGCCAATGATGCTCAGCTGCCCTCGTGCGCTTGTCCAAGCGTGCGAGCGACGTTTCGCCCGCGCCTCCGTGGACGCCGAGCCACCAGTAGTCCGGGGTGATCCCCGAGACGTTCCATCGAGGGAGCCGGTCGGCGTGGTCGGGCTGCGGGACGCTGAGCTGAGGCCTGGTGGCCCCGGTGGGTGCCAAGATGGGCGGCTCTTCGACGGCGGAAGTCGTGTCCTCCACGGCTGCAGCGCCGAAGGTCACCCACCTGTTTCTTGAGATCGACATTTAACATCCCCCTGTTATGTCCGCAATGATCGTATCCATAGCCACCGTCTCCGAAGGGCACCGAATGTATTCGATCATACGCAATAATACGCAATCATGCTGTATTATCTTCACATGTGGTGGGGAGACGCGCTGATGGACCGAAAGTACGTCGACGCTCTGTTTAGCGGATTTCCCGAGCGATTGACAGTCACACAGCTCTCTGAGGCACTGAACCAGTCAAAGCAGACGACCTACAAGTGGCTCCAGGCCGGCATCATCCCGGCCTACCAGCTGGACAAGACGTGGCTGATCTCACGCGATGAAGTCGCGGATTGGGTCTGGGAGAACCGGAACTCACTTCGTGCGGGGCGCACTCCCGAGCCACACGAAGAGCCTGAGCTGACTGACGAGCCGGGCTAAGCCCGACAAATGTGAGGGGGACACATTTTGCAGCCAATCAAGGGCGCACCATTGCTGGTGGCGGGGGCATTGGCCGCCCCTGTCGTTTTGGTGCTCTCGATCATCCTTTTCGGTGGCGGCTCCCAAAGCGCCGCCGACATTTGCGCGCCTTCCGGCGGCAGCGTCAGCGTTGACGCCTCCAAGCTTCCCAAGGTGCCCGTGGCCGGCTACCAGAGCGAGCAGCTGAAGAACGCCGCCCTGGTCATCAACGCCGGGAAGGCCCTGGGCCTGTCCGCCAGAGGCCAGACCATCGGCGTCATGACGGCCATGGGTGAGTCCGGCCTGCGCGTGTTGGACCACGGCGATGGCCCGGGCCCTGACTCCCGAGGCCTGTTCCAGCAGCGCGACAACGGCGCGTGGGGGTCCTACCCCGACCGTATGAACCCCACCATCTCCGCCACGAACTTCTTCAAGGCCTTGCAGAAGGTCAGCGGCTGGGAACAGCTCGAACCCACCATGGCCGCGCACAGGGTCCAACGCAATGCCGACCCCTACCACTACCAGACCTACTGGCCGGCAGCTGTGGAAGTCGTGGCCGCCCTTGGCGACGTCAAGACCACAGACGCCGGCGAGACAAGCTCCTGCGGAATCCCCGGCGAATCCGGCAAGGGCGATGACCTGCCGTGGCGCACGGCCACGATCTACCAGCCCTCTCCCCTGGGCATGTACAACCGCGAATGCGTCGACTTCGCTCTATGGCGCGTCAACCAGCAACTGGGCAGCAACGGCGCCCCCTACAAGGAGCTCAACAGCACCTTCCGCCCTGACGGCGGCGTGCTCGGCTCAGCCCTCACCTGGAAGGACGGCTGGGACGCCAAGGGGTGGCCTACCGGAAAGACACCGCGCGTCGGCGCAGTGGTCTGGTACTCGCCAGGCACGGGCGGCGCCGATGGCACCTACGGCCACGTCGGAATCGTCAAGACCGTCAACGGCGACGGCAGTTATCTGGAAGAGGGCTACAACGGCAACCCCGCCCCGAACGACCACACCTACTACACGCGCACGGTCCAGAACGGCACCCCAAGTGCCTTCCTGTACCTGCCTGGCAGCCAGTAACCGGAGGAATCATGAAACGCACCCTGACAGCCCTTGCCGTCGTGCTCGCGTGCACGGCCTGCGCGCCCATGGCAAACACGGGAGGAGGCCCGGAAAACCAGCAGATATCTACTTCCCCTGCGGTATTTGCGCCGCCCTCGCTCAGCGCAGGCGGCAAGTCCCAGGCCCCCGGCGGCACCGCCCCTGCCACCTTGGGCATCGCCTGGGACGAGCCGAGCAAGAAAGCAGCACTGGACACAGCCACCAAGGCCATGACGCTGTACGCAAGGCCCACGGTTTCAGACAAAGTGTGGATCCAGGAACTGGGCCAGCTCCTGACCGCCCAAGCCGTTGCCGACTATCAGTACGTTGACCCGGCCAACATCCCGGTCAAGAAGATCACCGGGCCAGGCCAGCTGAAGATCGATGAAAGCAACGGCTTCGGCTGCCATGTAGTGTTCCCCACCGATGCCGGCGACTACGACGTGCAGCTGCTCCGCAGCGCGGCCGACAAGCCCTGGCAGGTCAACCGCTTCACACCTCCGAACGGCACCAAGTAAGGACAGATGATGGAAACCCAAGCACTCGACTTCCCCAAGATCGACGCCGTTCTGCGCGCCAACGGAACCGGCGAGGTCACGATCAACGGCACCTCCCACGCGATCCAGGCCGACGACGAGGCCGCCGTACTCCGCGAGGCGCTGAGCCTCATCACCGACACCGCCGCCCAGCTCGGCCGGCCCGTCAAGGTCAGAACCACTGACCCTGACGGCCAGGGCCTCATCGTGGTCTCCCCCGATGGCATTGTCAGCGAAGCCACCCAGGCCAAACCTAGCCCCCGCCGCCAGAAGAACCCAGAGCCGGCCGCGTCCGCCCCGCCGCCCGTCCAGGCTCCCGCCGAGCCGTCGGCCGAGAAAGCTGATGCACCGGCAGCACCTGTCACGTTCGGAGCTGCCGTGTCCCGCGTTCAGGAATCCGCGCCAGCGGCTGAGGAAGTCGTCCTGGAGCCTGTCACGCGCCGAAGCCTCAAGGAGACTTCGTTCCTGGTCAGCGCGCCTGTGCTGGAGCCGGCTACGCGCGGCTGGCGCGGCGTTCTCACCCGCTTAGGCTTCCGGATGGAACCGTCCCCTGAGGAGCTGGCTGAGCGCGAGGACATTCGCACGGTGAGCCAGCACTGGCCCGGGCCCCGCACCGTGGCCGTCGTCAACCGCAAGGGCGGGGCGAACAAGACGCCCACTGTCGTCATGCTCAGCGCGATTCTGGCCCGCTACAGCGGCGCGGCAACCGTCGCCTGGGACAACAATGAGAGCCAGGGGACACTCGGTTGGCGGACCGAGCAGGGCAGCCATGACAACAGCGTCCTTGACCTTATCGATTCCTCCCAGACGCTGCTCTCACCCAGCACGAACGCAGCCGAGATCGCCCGATTCGTTCATCACCAGACCTCGGACAAGTTCGACGTCCTGCGCTCGGACGAGAACGACGAGGGCGACCACGAAGTGACCGCCGAGGAAGTGGACATTGCCCACCAGGTGCTCACCCGCTACTACCGGCTGATCGTCATGGATTCCGGCAACACGGCACGCTCCGCGAACTGGCGGCAGATGATCACCCACACCAACCAGCTCGTGGTTCCCGTGACCGCCATTGAGGACCGCGCCGAGGCCGCGCGCCTGACGCTCCAGACGCTCGAGTCCCGAGGCGGACACGACGCTGCGCTGGCCCGCAACGCCGTCGTGATCGTCTCCGAATCCACCGACGCCAAGCGCAGCATGAGCGGCGACGCGCTCAAGCGCGCCAAGGACGAGGCCCGCAGGATCGCGGACGGATTCGCCCCGCACGTGCGCGCCGTCGTACGCATCCCCTACGACCCCGCCCTGGTCAACGGCCCCATCCGCTATGACGCCCTCCAGCCGGCCACCCGGCGCGCCTGGCTGGCCGCCGCGGCCGCCGTCGCCAAAGGATTTTAGATGTGGTCGGAAACGACACACCGCGTCGTATGCCAAACCCTCGGCGTTTCAGAAACTAACGTGAGGGTTATGGCATTTCAGAAACGCGCACGCGGAGGGCGACCTTCCAAAGGGGACCGTCACGTTCTGACTACCCGGCTCCCCGTTGCAGACGCAGAAAAATTGTTCGCCGTCGCAGATCACCAAGGGCAGTCGGCTAGTGAGTTTATCGCTCATGCCGTTGCTGAAAAGCTCGCTGCCATTGATATCGCGACCGTTACTGGTCAGGGGGAACTGCCTATCGGCCGCATCGCCTCTTAAACGAAGAAGGCCCGCCTAGCGGCGGGCCTTCGTATCAAGTTATTCAAGCTCTACACCGCGTCTCCGGCAAGTTTCCCGGCGTAGGGCTCCCACAGTCACACCCTCTTTTCGGAAAGGTACTGCATGGGCTCTAGTGTACATGCGTGCGCTTTAAACGACAGTGAATCGCGGACTCATCCGCGGCTGCGTCGTGTCAACCGCGCCCGAGAGACGTCCTCGGATGTAGTTTTGTCAGCCGTTCCTAAAGGCAGCGTGCGGGCCGCACACGGCAGGCAGACCATGGCAGCCCTGCTGCGGCACGAGAAGTTCGCCGTGCGCAACCGCAACGGCCAGGCCACCATCGTGGCCGTACTGCGCGCCCTGATCGAGCGCGCCGACTACGAGAGCATGACGTCCCGCCCAGGCTGGCAAGCACTCATCGAGGCCACAGGAACGTCCAGAACAACCGTGGCGCGCGTCCTGCGCCTTCTGGCCGCCTGGGGCATTATCGGCCGAGTAGCGTCCGGCCGGCAGGCCAAGTACGCCGCCGCCGGCCCGGACGGCGAACGCATTAACGAAGCGGCCGTCTACGTCCTCTGCACGCCGTCGCCGCTGGCGCTTGTGAACAAAGTTGGCACCCCTCCCGCCCTAGGCGGTTCTCACCTAAAAGAAAGAAAGTTAACCCATACACGCGCGCAAGGAAAAAACTCTCAACACGACGTGGCTCCGCCACGACTCATTCCCGCAGGCGCCGCAAGCGGCGCACCTACCGCCCAAGTGCCCTGGCGTCCGGAACTGCTGTGGCCAGCTCACCGGACGCCAAAACGCCGGGACCAGCGTGTAGCCGCCGCGTCCGAGATCCGCTACCGGAGCTTTCCCCTGCGTTGCATGACGCCCAAAGACGTCGCCAGCTCGTGCCGCGACTTCTTCCTAGCCGGCTGGACCGTCGCTGACATTCTGCACGCCCTCGACTGGCAGCCCGACGGCACCTTGTGGCCCCACAGCGGCGCACCCGACACCAAAGAGGCCTGGAGGATGCGCGGCTGGCTCAAACACCGCCTCAACGCCTGGCGCACTGAGGGCGGCGAGCCATTGCGATCCCGCGGCCAGCAGGAGGCTACACGCGCTTCCGCCCGCCGTCGCGAGCAGGAGACCGAGCGCCAGCGAACGCTGGAACGCCAGGCCGAGCGCGCGGCCCGACTTGACGCCGGCGACTCCCCCGCCAAGGTCACCGCAATTGCGCAGATCCGAGCCATCTTCGACGCCACCAATCGAAAGAGAGTGGCGCGCCATTACCCGGAAGCACGGCTGGTGCACCCGGGAACGGGAGTATAGGGACTGTAGGCAGCCGTTGCCCCCGCGTGTTCCAGGTGAGGATTTCGGCCAACCAGGGTCACCATGACTTTATGAGCGAAAACCCAGAAGAGTCCATATTCTCAACGAACCCCAAATTCCCGGGGTATGCAAAGCCCCTCAACGAACGCGAATGGCAGGTTTACCGCAATAGCGGAGTGCAAGTTGGCCTCATCATTGCCACGGATACCCCGGGGGTATTTGACGTTTCCCCGCTGGTTCCCCGCTGGCCCAACACCGAACCGGACCTTTTTGAATCAGGGGATTTTGAAGAAGCGCTGACCTATTGCCTCAAGCATTTCAGGCCGGCCACCTAGTAATGATCCGTCCAGATCACTACCGCCCTGCCGCCCTCGGGAATTTGCTTGCGGGCCTCAGCCAGAGCCTGTTCGTAAGTATCGGCGACGCCAATGATTTTGGTTCTCGTGCCGTCGCTGGCGTCCACGGTCAAGGTCACTTCCACTCAAGCATCCTACTCACCCGAACGAATCGCTTGGGGTAGGTAGCCTCTCGCCCACATATGTACAGCAAGAGCAATTTCCTTTGGCTTTTCTTGCACACATGATAGACGACGGGAACCAGCTGACCGCTTGCACACAACCGCCAGGTCACCACGTGCTGGCACCTCACCCAACACAACCGGCGGATGTGCACATCCTCCTATTCTGGTCAGAAAGAAGCGGCCGGCTGCTGGACAAGCACGGGCTCGCGCGTCGCAGAGAGGGGCTCCAGCCGGGAATGCAGTCAAATTCGAGATCTACTCAGACGACGCCTGCCACGTCAACGCTGTGTGGGGTCGCCGCAAAGTTACAACAGGTCAGGTGCAATGGCTGGAAGACCCTCAGAGAGAGCACGCCTTGCCATCTTGGACTTCGCCGCCAGTGTTCCCCGAGCGAAGTCGTAAGCGAATAGGGCGGCGCCGGCGCGGTCCGCGAACTCCACCGAGGCATCCGTGTACCCGGTCCGGGCGAAGAATAAGGGAACCTTCCCTTCGACGTGTGCCACGCCCACGACGGCGCGAACCATCGCAGGCGGGATCACCGACGCATGGTGTTTCACCTCTGCCATGAAATTCAGGCTCACGACGTCCGCCCCGCCGTCCCGGGTCGCCGCCGACACCACACACCCGCTCTCGCCGAGGAACTCCATCCACTGCTTCGCGAGGAACTCCGCTTGCCGATCCGTACACGAAGCCATAGGCTCCGGACGAGCGCTGCGAGGAGTCCACTTCACCCTTTCTCTGGGGTAGGTGTCCACATCGGGGGCGGGAATCGAGGACACTGGCCGGTGATACTCCGCGTGCGCGATCTCGAACCGCGCGTTCACCGTCTGACATAGCACCGCGTACAGCCGGCCGCGCTCGAAACGGTGCGGGTCGTACTCTTCCCACCATCGCTCCACCATCGCCTTGTTACTGCTGGACACGGACTTTGCGACGACGACCCACAGAACGATGAAGCCTGCGAGGATCAGGAACACTCCGGAGCCCGCGTCCCGCAGCGGCTTCACCGACGCCAACAACAGCAGAAACACGAAGTAGCCGAGGAAGAACGTCGCGTGCACCCACGCGGCGCTCGGCTCTGGTGGGGTGCGGCGCTGGGCCGGGGATGGGTAGATCGTCCGAGTCTTCGCGTGCGCCCACTTATGGATGGCGCCGTCCCATTCGCTCCTGTACGCATCGCGGTCAATCATCGTCGCCAGACGCTCGGCGTAATCCTCGGCCTCCCTCTGGAGGTCCTCCAACGCTGTGCCGCGGAGGCCCGTACCGGACCAGTCGATCCGCGTACTCGGTATCGGCGCCACGAGCAGCCCCTCTCCCCTGAATGGCTGCCCACGTGGCCGCCCCTAGGTGATCATAGAACCCGGCGCCGACAGCCACCCAGGGATCGTGCCAGGTTTCGGCGACCCTAAGGGCCGCGCGAATCGCGGTGGCCATCGTGGTGTGACGGTCCGCGAAGAGTTCTCTTTCGTCGTCCTGCACCTGGTGCAACAGGGTGGAGTCCCGAAAATGTCAGAGTAAGCGACTAGACTTTATTCGAATATATTTTCGAATAAAGGTGTGTCATGAGTCTTGCTTTGGACCCTCGCATGATAGATGCGGGGGCGCCTCCGGGGCACGTCCCGGTGGCACCGGTAGCCGTCCCGGCGGGCTACCCCTCTCCGAGCCAGGACTACTTTTCCTCTGAACTCGACCTGAACGAGTACCTGATCAAGGACAAGACCAGCACCTTCATCGTTCGGGTGGCCGGGAATTCCATGGAGCCCGGAGGCATCAGCGACGGCGACGAACTGATCGTGAACCGGGCACTGGAGCCCAAGGACGGCTCCGTGGTGGTGGCGATCCTCGACGGCGAACTGACCATCAAACGGCTGCGGATCACGAGGGCCGGCGTGATCCTGCAGGCCGACAACCCCAAATACCCGCCGATCCGCGTCCCGGAACTCTCGGATCTGCGGATCTGGGGCGTTGCGGTCAGGTGCCTTCACTATGTCTAGGCCGGCGGTGATGCGCCGCATGCAGGAAATCGCCCACATCGACGTCAACTGCTTCTACGCCTCAGCCGAGCGGATCTTCGATCCCTCCCTCGAAGGCAAACCCCTCATCGTCCTCTCGAACAACGACGGCTGCGCCGTGACGCGCTCGGACGAGGCCAAGAAGCTCGGGATCGTGCTGGGCGAGCCGTGGTTCAAACTCTCCCCCAGGGCCAAGGAATGGGGTCTCGTGGCGAGATCCAGCAACTACGAGCTCTACGGATCCATCAGCGCCCGTGTCATGGAGCTCCTGGCCCGGTATTCGGCCTGGCAGGAGGTCTACAGCATTGACGAGTGCTTCCTGGGCGTCAAAGGCTCAGGAGAGGATCTGCTGGCCCTGGGCCGGGCCATGAAAGACGCTTGCAGGACACACGTCGGTGTGCCGGTCTGCGTGGGCATCGCACCCACGAAAACCCTGGCAAAGCTCAGCAACAAGTGGGCCAAACACAACCCCGTCTTCGAGGGGGTGTGCCGGTGGGAATCAGTGCCGGTGGCCGAGCGCGAAGCGCTCATGTCCCGCCTGTCCGTGAGTGAGATCTGGGGTGTGGCCACCAGGCTCACGAAACGTTTGGCGGGGATGGGTATCTACTCGATCCTTGACCTGTCCAGGGCGAATCCGGTGGCGATCCGGGACAAGTTCTCCGTGGTGATGATGCGGACCGTCCTCGAGCTGCAGGGAACTCCCTGCATCCCGATGGAGGAAGAACGGATAGGCCGGGATCAGCTGATCTTCTCCCGGTCCTTCTCCAAACCGATCACCACGCCGGCCGACATGCGCCAGGTCATGAGTGTGTACGCGCAACAGGCCAGCGCCCGCCTGGCCAAACACGAGCTGCAAGCCAAAGTGCTCACCGCGTTCGCCGGCACGTCCTACTACAGCCCCGGCGACACCTCCTACCCGTCCGTGTGCGTGGCGCTGCCGATGCCCACGGCCGACCCGGTGATCCTCACCAAAGCCGCCCATGCCCTCATTCCCAGGATCAACGACGGCGTGAAGTATGTCCGCGCCGGGATCATGGTTACCGATCTAAGGCCCAGCGGGAACCAGAAACCCTTGGAATTGTTCGAAAACGTCCATGAGGAGCGCGGCATAGGCCCCTTGTTGGAACAAGTAGCAGGCAAATACGGCCGAGGCTCCATTGGGCTCGGCCACGCCGGCATCAAGGGCGGCCCGGACTGGACCATGAAACGAGACATGCTCTCCCCCAGATACACCACCCACTGGGACGAACTGCCGATCGTCAGGGCTGCTTGACGGCTAAGCCGTCGCCAGGTCCACAGGTTCGAGCAACCGTGGATCTTCACGCGGGGCTGTGCGCACGTTGTTCAACTCCCGGCTCACCGGGTGGGTGTACAGCTTGGAGGCAATGATGTCCGAACCGGCCCGGACATCCCTTAGTAAGGCGGCACCGTCCTTCGGCGCAAGCGCCTCCGGGTTCAGCCAGGAACCCATCAGCTCCGGATCCAGGAAGAGCGGCATCCTGTTATGGACTTCCCCCGCCGCGTCCTTCCCCTGGACCGTGATGACCGTGTAAGTCTCATCCGGCGACCACAGGCCGGCGGCCAGAAGGAGCGGCGCAGCCGGGTCATGGATGAAGATCGGCACTTTGTACTTCGGCTTGGTCTCGATCCACTCAAAATAACCGCTCATGGGCACGACTAGGCGCATACCTGAACGGTAGAGGTTCTTCCAGACCTCAAAGAAGTGAATTGAACTAAGCCGGGCGTTCTGCATCGGCTTTCCCAGCCGTTCCGGGGCCGGATCAGGAACGCCCCACCGCAGCAACGCGCCCTCTCGCTGCAGCTCCCCACCGTCCACCAGCCGCTCCCGCACTACCGGTGCTGAATTGGTGATCGCCAGGCTGTACGTCGGCTCCCAAGCCAACGCGCCGGCCGGGAAATGAACCCCCAGCGTCCTGGCCAGATCCTCACCGCTTTTTCCAATGGCATAGCGTCCACACATGCTCCCTATTCTGCGGGCAACACCGCAGGGAAGCACGGTGCGCCAAAGCCAGGGCAAAAGAGTGTCCCACCGGAATGGGGGGTACCGGCGGGACTGAACCACCGTACCAGTGCCGCCGACAAGCCCTCACCCCGCTTACCCCCAAGACCGAATCCGCGCGGAATCATTGTTCGCTGGTTTCACTGCATTCACAAGCGAAACCAGCGAAAACAGAAATGTCGTAAACACATTATTTACAAGTTTCACTTGCTTAACTTGATTCACAAGTGAAAAAAGAGAAGACACGGAACCCAGCTTCACAAGCAAATCCAGTGTTGCTGGATACGCTGGAATCACTTTGGAAGGGAATCTGATGAAACACGATCTGGACCGCGGGGCCCTCAGCCGAGTCATCGCGGTAATCAACGGTAAGGGCGGGGTCTTCAAGACCAGCCTGGTGGCCAATGTAGGCGGCCTCCTGGCCGAGGGCGGTTCACGTGTGCTGCTCATAGATCTTGACCCCCAGGGAAACCTCGCCGAGGACCTTGGTTATGCCGACCAAGGCGACGGCGGCAGGAGCCTGGCGGCTTCGCTGTGCTTCGGGGGAACGCCCGACCTGCTTCTGGGCGTTCGCTCCAACCTGGATGTCATCGCCGGAGGGCCCCACCTCGACGATGCTGCCGCCTTCCTCGGAGCCAAGGCCCAGAAGGACCGCGACGCTGCACAGCTAGCCCTGGCCAAACTCCTTGCCGAAGTTGCGGGGGAGTACGACCTGGTGCTGCTCGATTGTCCGCCGGGGAATGAGCCGCTACAGGCGGCAGCTGTGGCTGCCGCCCGGTACGCAGTGGTGCCGTTGAAGACTGATATGTCGAGTCGTAAGGGCGTTGCTGCGGTCGCAGCACGCATGGATAGCGTCGTCGGACTCAATCCGTCGCTGGACCTATTGGGCGTCGTCCTAGTCGGGACTGGTACCAATTCCAAGCAGGTCCACAAAGTCACGCGTGATCACCTCACAGCAGATTTTGGTACAGACGAAGTGCTGTTCCCGATGACCATTCGCCACGCAGAAGCAACGGCCCAGGCCTGCCGGGAGCGTGGATTGCTGGCCCACGAACTCGAGCGGGAACTCAGCAAAGGACCGAAATGGTGGGAGGTTCTGCGCGGGGAAGCGAAGGCCGGGAACGTGGGGCCGAAGTCGGCTTCCAGCGTGGCCGAAGACCTCCACGCCGTCGCCATGGAAGTGACACGACGCATCGCTGTCGCTGAATCTCAGGAGGTCAACGCGTGAGCGCCGAACCGACACCTAGCCGGCCCGCGCTCGGCCTGCCCCCGAGACGCGTCGCCGCACCTGCCGCAGAGGCTCCTCTGGCACGGATGCTCCCCGGACACCGGCCGGACACGCCGAGGAAGGCAGATCCCAAGGACACCGAAACGGCGAATATGACGGTGAGTATCCCCGCCGCGCTCCGTAACAGGGCACGAGCAGCGTACCGGGCGACCAGCTACGCCGAAGGGGATAACACTTGGAGCCATTTCGTGGCTAAAGCGATCGAAGCAGAGACGGCCCGTCGCGAAGCCGATCACAACGAAGGCCAGATGTACCCGTCCTGGGCTGAGAACCTTCCTGGGGGGCGCAGGCTTAAGGACGCCTGATTCGCTGAGCATCTCGACGCCGTCGAGAACAAGTCGACACGGCCTGGAGCGGGCCTGCCCCCTTCAGTGCCCTGTCCAGGTTGCCCTGAGCCATCTTCCTATTCTTTCCGTCGATCCTCATCTGCGAGGTAGTCCCTGATTGCGGCAGCCAGAGCACGCACGACGGCCGGATTTTCTTCCCAGTACGTCCCGTTCCGTATGCAGGCGTGGAATGTGGTCACCCCGGCCCCTTCTGCCGCATGGGCCAATTCGGCCCATGCCTGTTCCAGCTCTGCCAGCTGCTCCGGCGTCTGTTCTCCGTGCTCCGGCCCGATCCGCGCGGCCGCGGGCAGGCTCCGGTCCGCCCTGGCCCGGCTTTTCCGGAAAAAGTGTCGTAAACCCATCGAAGCGTGCCCCCTCTGACCTTGGGAAAAGTCGTGACGGCTTCGTCTTGCCGCAGCGGCAAGACGAAGCCACGTAGTTCACCCGATGCCCCTGCTAGAACAGACGCGCTCACTCGGAACTGTCGATCTTACGGAACCCCGCGCGGAGTACGGCGTCCGCATCGTCGTAGGCGTTCCGGTTGCACTGGCGCGGCTCGGTAACCGGCCTCATCATCCCGGCCCGCCTACGTTGGGCGTTGGTCAGCGCAATCGCCAACTCATCCCGTTCCAGTGCAAATTCTTCATCTTCAGTCAGGTCACTCATCGTTCTTCCTTCACTGCTGCAGCGAGAACCAACCGTGCTTGTTGGTAAAACCGTTTGGTGAATCCGGAGGAGACTTTCGCCTATTATCAAGCACCTGGTTTCCGCTGCGCTGCAACCAGTTATCGGGCGTCCGCTGCGCGGCCGGCTGTGGGGTTCAGGGCGCGCCGTCGCAGAGCTCCGGACCCCTGCACCGGTGTGTCTACGACGTTTTTTGGCTGCTGTCCTTCGGATTCTACGTGTCCGCTCCACCCCGTCTAGCCCCTCCGTTCCTCCGGGGCCTGCGGCCCGAAGAATCGGCTCCGGCGCTCCTGCGTCGCTTATTTCCTGCGCAGATTCCACGGTCCTTGCCCTGGGGGTAGACAGGGCTCCGTCGGCCGCCGAGCAAGCAAGCTTGCCAGCAACCAAAAAACAACGGGGGAGAGGGGACGCTGGCCGGT